>NZ_JBLZFZ010000026.1:0-93738 GCF_050753385.1 Pantanalinema rosaneae CENA516 | reverse complement strand
AGATGTGTATAAGAGACAGGGGGAATGGGGAGTGGGGAATGGGGAGTCGGGAGTGGGAAAGGTGGGGGTTACTGTTCGTTGCTGGCAGGTGACTGGGTCAGTTCTAGAAACACGCTTTCTAATGTGCCTGCGGTTTCACCACTGGTGGCTCGCAGTTCATCAAGTGTGCCTTCGGCAATCAAGCGTCCGTGATTAATAATGCCGATTCGTTCTGCCATCCGTTCTGCCACTTCCATAATGTGGGTTGTGAGAATGACGGTATTGCCCTGCCGGACAAACTCAACTAGCATGTCTTTTACCAACCGAGCGGCGGCGGCATCTAAGCCCGATAGGGGTTCGTCCAGAATGATCACTTGAGGATTATGGATAAATGCCCCGGCTAATGCCAGCTTTTGCTTCATACCGCGAGAGAAGGTGTCACAGAAATCACCCCGCACCTCCCATAATCCCAATTGTTTCAGTAATTCTTGGGCAAGAGTCTCCGCCTTAGCCGCCGGAATTCCCCACAGTCCCGCGACGAATTCTAAATATTCCAACGATCGCAGCTTGCCATAGAGCATCGGTTCATCCGGCAAATATGCCAGCACTTTTTTGGCTCCATAGGGATGCCGGGTAATACTGTGACCTAAAATCACGGCATCGCCCTGATCCGGTTGTAAAAGTCCGGCGACCATGCGTAACGTTGTGGTTTTGCCAGCCCCATTCGGCCCCAGCAAGGCATAGAAAGAACCGTGAGGAATTTGCAGGCTTAAGTTATTCACGGCTGGATGAGTGCCAAACCGCTTATGCAGGGAGATTAATTCCAGGGCGATCGTCATAGCGACAGGAGGGTAGCCATCATTATGTTTGTACCTGAGGTCCCATCCAAACGCTACTCATAATCTGACCAAAGGTGACTGGACGATCGCCCGGAGCGGGAACCGTACAGCCATCCACATCTACAGTCCATAGATGCCAGTGTTCATCCCCCATATTGCCGACGCGGAATAAGGCGCGATCGAGGTTCGTTGCACTCCAACCCAACAGCACAGCGTTCGTGTACTGAAGATGTAAGGGAGATACCGTCCGCACCCGATTGTTTTCTTGATCCACAATCACGGCATAGTCTGAGGCAATGCTGGAACAAAATAGAGATTCAAACTCCCGAGCTAATAGGGAGTTGCCGGTCTGCGACCAGGAGACGGGGATGACGATCGAAATGCGTCCATCCAGGTCGGCTCCACTATCGAGAAAGGGATTATCCGCCAGTGGCGATGAGGGCGTGATGGCTTGTAAATCTCCCGTTTGTAGGTTTTCTAGAAATAAGACGCTAGTCACATGGCTGCGGAAAAATTCCGGCTGTACCTGCATCTGAATCCGGCTGTAGGCAGCATATTGTCGATCGGGCGATAACAGCGATTGACTACGGTAGTAATACAGTCCCGTGGGATGCCCCGATGCTTTTGCGGTGGCGGTTGCCATCACCCATCCCCAGGGCACGGGATGAGGACTATTGAGAGGATCAACCTGCACCGACTGATTAGACATAACCAGAATCCAACTAAACGAATAATGATTTGCATACACAAACTTATCTCTCGTCAGCAAATTGCCTCTTAGAGACCAACAAGGGATAGCGATCGCTGGGTTCTTGAAATGACAACTGCCGTTACTGGATCAATTCAGCTCACACCAGAATTGCGATCGCAGACTGGGTCAAATCAAGGGTGACTTGGGCAACGATAGTGAATCGTCAGATCTAGGGTTAGAGTTCACTATCAAGCGCGATCGAGATTGTCATACGGTTGATAGGTCATTCCGACCTAAAATTTATCCCATGACTAAAAATTTAGGTTACTGACAAAAGTTGTTTATTTTAATGGCAAAACCAACCAGCAAACCAACTTTTTTGCCCAGCGCCTCAATTTTGCAGACAGAGAATGTTTGAAACGTCGGAATTGTCACCCGCACCACCCCTCTACCCTCCAATTTCTCAGGAATTTAGGGAGCGAGCAGAGTGGAGTTGATCCGGTTGGAACATTCTCTAAGACTCAATAGGATTAACTGTTTAGGTAGAAAAACCCACAATCAGAGAAACCGATTTGCTTACCTTTATGTATAGCAAGCACAGTCTCAGAAGACATGAGATGTAACGAAGATTCCAACAGATTTAACTTTTGTAATGATTCCTCTGGAGACAAGCGAGGAGCAAGCCACAGAAGATAGACCATAGAAAATGGTTTATTCTTTATCCTGCTATCCCTCTGATTGCTCAATTTTATGCGGCTTGTTTTCTTTGGTACTCCTGAATTTGCGGTTCCCAGCCTGGAACGGTTGCTGGCACAACCAGAATTTCATGTGTTGGCGGTGGTGACACAACCCGATAAGCGGCGCGGCAGAGGTAATCAGTTAATGCCATCTCCTGTCAAACAGGTTGCCGTCCAGCATCAACTCCCTGTCTGGCAACCCAAAAGTGTCAAAAAAGATGCCGAGACGTTGGCGCAACTGCAAGCGACTCAAGCCGATGCCTTTGTGGTAGTTGCCTATGGACAAATCCTGTCGCCACAGATTCTAGATATGCCACGATTAGGCTGTATCAATGCGCATGGCTCAATCCTGCCTCGCTACCGGGGAGCTGCACCGATTCAATGGAGTATTTACCACGGCGATCGCGAAACAGGGATCACAACGATGCTGATGGATGCGGGGATGGATACAGGGGCAATGTTGTTAGAGGCAAGAACCCCGATCTCCCTGCTCGAAACCGCTCATGATGTCGCTGTCCGGTTAGCGAATTTATCGGCAGATTTGTTAGTAGAGACGTTACTCAAGTTGGATCAACATTCAGTCCAACCGATCCCTCAGGACAACGATCGGGCGACTTACGCTCCCTTAATTCAAAAAGCGGATTATGGGTTGGATTGGTCACGTCCCGCGATCGACCTCCATAACCAAATTCGCGGCTTTTTCCCAAACTGTGTTGCCAGATTCCGGGGCGAAAATTTGAAAATTACGGCTACGGCTCCGCTCGACGATCCCTTCTGGTCAGAATTACCGCCCGAACTGCAACCCTTAAACTCCCTTAGTCCCACCTGGAATCAAGAGGCAAATCAACCAGGGGCAGTCGTCGCGATCGCCAAAGGTTTGGGACCAGTGATGCAAACCGGAGAGGGCTGGCTATTACTGCGAGAAGTACAACTCCCTGGCAAGCGTCCCCAATCCGGCTCAGATTTTGCCAACGGTAGCCATGTGACGATCGGTGAACAGTTGGAGAATGGCGAGGTTTAACCATTCCCCCTTCCCCCCTCCCCCCTTCCCTCATCTTCCCTATCCTCCCAACCTGCCTTAATCCGCCCGATCGGCGATCGCCTCGTAATAGCGACAATTGCCACAGGGCCCATCGGGGTTGACTGCACAACGAATTAACTCCGATCGGGCATTAAAGCGGCAATTCACATCACCCACCACCCACCGTCCTTGCAGTTGACTACGTTCGACGGGGCGTTGAGCCGATTGAACATAGAGAGCAACTTTGTGGAGACGATAGCGTCCAGCTTTCAATTGGTAGCGATGTCGCCGTTCCAAGACGGCATAGGTTTGTCCTTGTAGATCCAGGTAAGACCCTGGTTGGGGAGTCCAATCGAGGTTAATCTTACCCAATGACTGATGTGGGTGCGTCAGAATCACCTCTGTTGGCAGGGATGATGGCTCCATGATCTAAATGTAATCCGGCTTACACATGGTTTGATGGTATCGCACTCGTAGAGCCACGCTGATCCCTGATGATGTCTGTTTATAGCTTGCTGGCGGAATGAAAGCGATGTCTGATTGCCGCGATCGGAGTCCCAGGACGATCGTGGCAGCTTCGGGATAATCTCCCATCTCCTAGCTGACTATGAGATGATAAAAAAGTAAAGTTTTGTAATATTAAGGTTTAAGGTAGTGTTGTGATCGTTGATTTGCTGCGATCGATTAACTGAGGGCAGCTCTGCTGAAAGGTAAATCTACAGAATTTCGATAGATTGCCACCTGATGAAAGTCGGTTTCATAGTCAACAGTATGCAACAATTGCAAAAGTTTGCCTGGTACACACTCAAGCTAATAGGACTTAGACCTGCTAGCTGATCGAGGGCAGCAGGGGTTTTGTGTGCCTCAAATTCCAGATTTACTGTGGGAGAAACACATCGTTCATGACAGTATCCATTTCTCTGTCCAATCCAACACCAGTGTCAGCGCCGCCCGCTCCAGAAGCGAAGTTGCGCCTCAAAGACATTGTCAAGAGCCTGCCCAAGGAATGTTTTCAGAAAGATATGCGGAAAGCCTGGGCTGATGTGGTCATAAATATTTTGATGATCGGTTTGGGCTATGTCAGCCTGACGATCGCGCCCTGGTTTTTGTTACCGATTGCCTGGATCTTTACGGGAACTGCCCTAACTGGTTCGTTTGTGATTGGGCACGACTGTGGACACCGTTCTTTCGCCAAACGTCGCTGGGTGAATGATCTGGTCGGACACCTGATCATGCTGCCGTTGATCTATCCCTTCCATAGTTGGCGAATTCTCCACAACAAGCACCACAACTACACCAACAAAATGGATGTGGATAATGCTTGGCAACCTGCCCGCCCGGAAAATTATGGTGCTGCGCCGCGATTGCTACAGTTAGGCTACCAAACCCTACGGGGTAAGTTCTGGTGGATTGCCTCGATCGTGCATTGGGTCGGTCTGCACTTTAACCTGAATAACTTTGAGCCGAAAGATCGCCGGAAGGTGGCGTTCTCCAATGGCTTGGTAATTGCCGCCGCCGCGATCGGCATCCCAGTCATGATTGCGACCCTGGGCGTATGGGGCTTGGTCAAATTCTGGCTCATGCCCTGGTTGGTCTACCATTTCTGGATGAGCACCTTCACACTGGTTCACCACACCGCCCCCGATATCATCTTCCAGGAACCCGAAGAGTGGGATGCGGCAGCCGCCCAACTAGCGGGTACAGTTCACTGCGACTATCCGGCTTGGGTGGAATTCCTCTGTTTCCATATCAATGTCCACATTCCCCACCACCTTTCTACCGCCATTCCCTCCTACAATCTGCGGATGGCACACCGGAGCTTGCAAAAGAACTGGGGCAGCTATTTACACGAAAGTCGGTTTTCTTGGGCACTGATGAACGACATTACCAGCAAGTGTCATTTGTATGATCCTGAAACGGGCTATCAAACCTTTAAGCAGTTTCATCAAGCCAATCGATAACTCAAACTTGAGATAGTTATATTAAGGGGGCGATCGCCAAGCAGAACTTCTGCCGCGATCGCTCTTTTGGTTGAGGAGCTTGGATTTAGATAGCCTGTAAAAAGTCGTTAACCTCTTGCGCCCTCATCCCCAACCCTTCTCCCGCAGGAGAAGGGAGCCAGACAGCGAATTCCCTCTCCCTGGGGAGAGGGCTAGGGTGAGGGTAAAAATTGCCGGTAAAACCAGCCACGATCTTTAGCTGATCACAAAGTTCACCAGTTTTCCTGGCACAACGATCACTTTCTTGGTTTCTTTGCCTTCCAGGTAGCGGCGACCCACCTCCGACTCACGGGCATATTGCTCCAGTTCTTCCTTGCTGGCGGTTGCCGGAACCTGGATCGTCCCCCGAGTTTTACCCAGAATTTGAATCACTAAGGTAATCTCGTCAGCGACCAGCGCACTCGGATCTGCCTCTAACCAGGATTGCTCGTGGATGGAATCGGTATGCCCCAACTGATGCCACAGTTCCTCAGCAATATGTGGTGCAAAGGGAGCCAGCAGAATTAACAAGGTATCAATGCCTTCCCGATAAATCGGTGACTCCTTACAGGGCGAATCCGTCAAGGCGTTACTGAGTTTCATTAACTCCGACACCGCCGTATTGAACTGATATTCTCCGTCCAGATCCTCCGTGATTTCCTGAATCGCCGTATGGATGGCTCGTCGCAGTTCCTTTTCTGGCTTCGATAATTGATCAACCTGAATTTTTTTAGACTTACTAGCGGTTGGCTGGCTACCAAACTCAGTCACTAATCGCCAGACCCGATTCAAAAAGCGAAACTGTCCTTCGACATCGGCTTCGTCCCATTCCAGATCCTTTTCCGGTGGCGCTTTGAACAGGATGAACATCCGCGCTGTATCGCAACCATACTTCTCAATCACCGCTTCCGGAGCCACCCCGTTATACCGGGACTTCGACATAGTAGTATAGGCGACCTGTAACGGTTCTCCCGTTTGGGGATCTTTCGGATCGGCAGGATCGACCTGGAAGGAGGGAATCCACTTATCTTTCCCGGTTTTGTGGGGATTGAAGTAGGTTAAACCCTGCACCATCCCTTGAGTCAGCAAGCGTTGGAAGGGTTCGTCGAAGTTGAGCAAGCCCCGATCGCGCAACACTTTGGTAAAGAAGCGCGAATACAACAGGTGCAGAATCGCGTGTTCAATCCCACCCACGTATTGATCGACGGGCATCCAGGTATTCGTTTTCTTTGGATCAAATACCTGTTGGTCATTGTTGGCATCGGTAAAGCGCAAAAAGTACCAGGAGGAATCGATGAAGGTGTCCATCGTATCGGTTTCGCGCCGCGCCGGAGTGCCACAGGTAGGACAGGGGACATTTCGCCAGGAGTCCAATTGGGTCAAGGGGGATGCGCCCCGACCCGTCAGTTCAATATCCTCTGGCAAGGCTACCGGGAGGTCGCTGTCGGGCACAGGCACCGCGCCACACTGAGGACAGTGAATAATCGGAATCGGTGCGCCCCAGTAGCGTTGACGGGAGATCAGCCAATCCCGCAGGCGATATTGCACCCGAGCTTTGCCAAATCCCTGAGCTTCGGCGTATTCAATCACCGCCGTTTTGCCTGCTACAGACTCCATGCCATCAAAGTCACCGGAATTGACCATGATCCCCGGATCAACGTAAGCCGCCGTTAATTCAGCCGCCGCATCACCCCCTTCCGGCATGATCACCGTTTTGATCGGGAGGTTCTGTTCCTTGGCAAACTTGAAATCCCGCACATCATGAGCCGGAACTCCCATCACCGCGCCAGTGCCATACTCCACCAGCACATAGTCGGCAATCCAGATCGGAATTTCGGCTCCGGTAAAGGGATTAATCGCCGTTCCCCCGGTGGGAATTCCCCGCTTAGGTTTATCTTCTGCCGTCCGTTCTAACTCGCTTTGATCGGCAATCTCTTTGACAAAGGCTTCCACCGCTGATTGGTGTGCCGCCGTCGTCACTTTAGCGGTTAACGGATGTTCTGGAGCTAATACGACATAGGTGACACCATAGACTGTATCGGGACGCGTGGTGAACACACCAATTTTCTCATCCATCCCAACGATCGGAAATTCCAAATACGCCCCGATCGACTTACCAATCCAGTTGGCTTGCATTAACTTAACGCGATCGGGCCAGCCATCCAGTTTTTCCAGATCGGCTAACAACTGTTCGGCGTAGTCAGTGATCTTAAAAAACCATTGTTTTAATAACTTGCGTTCGACCTTGGCACCTGATCGCCAGGAACGACCTTCACTATCGACCTGCTCGTTAGCTAACACCGTTTGGTCGATCGGATCCCAGTTGACCGCCGCTTCCTTCTGGTATGCCAATCCCGCTTTAAAGAATTCCAGAAAGATCCATTGTGTCCAGTGGTAGTAGTCCGGAGAACAAGTGGCGAGTTCCCGACTCCAGTCATAGGACAATCCCAAGCGCTTCAATTCCGATCGCATCTGGGCAATATTTTGATACGTCCATTTCGCTGGATGGGTACCCCGGTCGATCGCGGCATTTTCGGCAGGTAAGCCAAAGGCATCCCAACCCATTGGATGTAACACTCGATAACCTTGCATCCGCCGGACTCGCGCCAGCACATCGGTAATCGTGTAGTTACGCACGTGTCCCATGTGCAGATTGCCGGACGGATAGGGAAACATCGACAGCGCATAGAATTTGGGCTTGTCGCTATCATCGGCGGCACTATACAGATCCTGCTCTTCCCAGGTCTGCTGCCACTTTTCCTCAATCGCTCCAGGGGTATAACGGGACTCCACGCAAGAAACTCCTGACTTATCTCAGTAATGGGTTAGTCTCACCATTCTAAGCCGATCGCTTCCTGAGTTTTGGTCAGTCCGATGAATCGATCATGTTCTGAGTCGTTAGTATTCCAGAAATAGCGTATTAAAGCCGTCAGTGGATTCGTAGACAGGCACTTTAGCGATCGCCTGAGGTTGGCTGGGTTCGGCATCTCGTAGGTGATGGGCAGCAGTTTCCAACCCCTCGATCTGTTCTTCTAAAGTGGCTAAGCGTTGCTGAATGCGATCGCGCCGTTGATCCAAAGTCTCTAATTCCTGCTGGAGTCGCTTTTTCTCTGTAACTAGCTTATAAATATCCAGATAGGCTGCGGCTTCCGTCTTCTGGCGCGGCATCGTGGTGATTTTAGGGCGAATCTGGGATTGGGGGAGATGGGGGCGCATGGCATTCATCCTGTAGCCGAGTGAGAATTTTCCTTTAGTGTGCCCGGTTTGGCGGAAAGATACACAGGTGGGGGAGATCAGGAGTAGGGAAGATGGGGAGAGCAGGAAGATAGGGAGGTTGTAGGAAATTGATAGGGAGCGGTGTAGGGTGTAGGGAACGTTTGGAGGGTGGGTGTGAACCGGAATCTAAGGCAACTGTTGCCGGTGCTGTCTTCGGTGTTTGCGATCGCGGCAGCCTTGTTGGTGGGAGCAGGATTGATTGCGATCGCGGGGGTGAATCCGGTTCAGGCGTACTTGGTGTTGTTTCGGGAAGCGTTAGCTAACTACTATGGGTTCGGTAATACGCTGACGAAAATGGCTCCCCTGTTGTTAACCAGCCTGGGAATTTTAGTCGCGCTGAAAGCAGGGCAATTCAACATTGGGGGAGAAGGACAGATTTATTTAGGGGGCTTGGGGGCGGCAATCGTCGGGCTATCGTTTCCAGGCTTGCCAGCGATCGTGCATCTGCCGTTAGCCTTAGCCGCAGGATTTTTAGGTGGGGCAGTTTGGGGCTTGATTCCGGGCTACCTCAAGGCAGTGCGGGGTGTGAATGAAGTGATTACAACCCTGTTGCTCAATTATGTTGCCCAATATCTAGTCAGCTACATGGTTAGCTATCCGTTACTGGAACCGGGTGCGCCCAGTCCCTTCAGTCCGCCGATCGCGGCAACGGCGCAGTTACCGATTCTACTGCCCCAAACTCAGACCCATGCTGGAATTCTGTTGGGACTGGTACTCGCAGGTGTCCTCTGGTTTGGGTTAACGCTCACACCGTGGGGTTATCAGATTGCAGCCGTCGGACAAAACCCGATCGCGGCTCGGTATGCCGGGATGTCAGTGCCGAAAACGATTATGGCAGTCATGGCACTCTCTGGGGGATTAGCCGGATTAGCGGGGGCAGGTGAAGTCATGGGACTGCGCTATCGCCTGTTTGAAAATTTTTCACCGGGATATGGCTTTGATGCGATCGCGATCGCCTTCCTCAGTCGGGGAAATATCGCGGGACTGATCTTGATTTCGCTGTTTTTTGGCGCACTTCGGAGTGGGGCCAATGTGATGCAACGCAGTGCAGGAGTGCCGTTTACCGTGGTCTATGCGATTCAGGGATTAACGGTGTTATTTATCGCGATCGCGCTAGTCCTAGAACGGCGATTGGCTAGCCGTCAGACTCCATCAGCTACTAATATCACCTCATCTACCGTGGCTTAGCTAATGTACAAATTCACGAACAGGGTAAACAGAAAGGTTAATTGACCTGCCAGGACAAATAGGTAAAACACGGCTCTTGGTTTAAAGATAGACAGCATCAAGCCGATAGCTTTCACGTCGATCATCGGTCCGAACACCAGAAAAGCCAGCAACGAACCACTGGTAAACGTGGAAGCAAAGGACAGGGCAAAAAAGGCATCCACCGTTGAACAGATAGACACTACTGCCGCTAAGAGCATCATTGCCAGAATCGAGGTGACAGGTCCCTGCCCCAAATTCAGGATGACTTCACGGGGCACAAACACCTGGACGATCGCGGCGATTGCACTCCCCAATACCAGCACACCGCCTAATTCCCGCATTTCCTGCATCGTATTTTCCAGCAGGATTGCCAGCTTATCGGGGAATGGTTTACTGATCGGACTTTCCAGGGCGATCGCGGCTTGCATCATCATCGCCTCGGCCTGCACCGGCTGATCGGATTGCCCTAAAAAATAGGTGCCAGATTGCAGTAATGGCGAGGTTTCCAGGTCTGTTGTCTCTGCCGATTTGCCTCTGCCCCGACGTTTAAACGGCACGACCCGAGCGATCGCAGGTTGCAATAACGGACGGAGATCGGCTTGGGCACTAAATACCCAACCAATAATGGTGGCGATCGTTAAGGAGAAACCAATCCGCAGAAACACAACTTCCGGTTGATCGCGGAAGGCAATCCAGGTTGCCCAAAACACGATCGGATTAATCGTGGGTGCAGCCAGCAAAAAGCCGATCGCCACTGCCGACGGCACTCCCTGCATTAACAAGCGACGGGCAACGGGCACATTCCCACATTCGCACACTGGAAATAGGAATCCAATACAACTGCCGACCAAGGCTCCTAAAAATGGACTCTTAGGCATCAGGCGCACTAATTTTCGTTCATCCACAAATACTTGTAGACACCCGGAAAACAACACGCCCAAGAGTAGAAACGGCATGGCTTCTACTAGCAGACTCAGAAATAACGTAAAGGCACTATTGATTTGATTCCAATCCATGGGCGTTAAAGCTCTCTGGGGATCACACGATGCTGTTTGGTCATTCTAGCGGAACGACTATTCTAAATAAAAACCCCAACCTTGCGATCGGGGCGAAACCTCTACAGGAGGATGAAAGGAAAAACCAAATTTTACAACTCGAACCCTTGGACGATCGTCGTTGCCAGGGTGCCCTCAAAGGTCGGTTCCATCGCGGTGACTAGCACAACCAAATGCTTGCCATCCGGCGACAGTTTGACATCCCGGATCGAATAGTCCAACACCCAATCCCGGAATTGATTGAGCGAACCGAGCGATCGCCGTTGCCCGTTATAGGTAATCTCAAGCTGCATCGCTGCCCGATCTTTCGTAAACTCCTGCCCCACCTGGGTCGCGGGAATCCGTTTTTGCTGGAGTCGTAGCTGTAAGGGTTGGTTGTTGGCTAACCGCACCGTCATGGTTTCTGTGCCATCAGCCGTGCGCGATCGGGATAACACTGGCAAGCTTTGCCCTGCTGTGGGTGGTGTAAGCTGCAACCGTTGCCGCATACTCCATGTTTGTTGCAACAAACTATTTTCTGCCGCTTCTAAACTCAAATCAGAATCGGGTTCGCCATAGCGAGTTCTGACACACCCTGATTTCACACAGTCATTGGAGGCTAGGGCAACCACCTGCATTGTGGACTTAGGAATGCCAGCGCCAGTATCCCGAGAACTTTCGAGATAAATGAAATGATCACCATCTGCCGAAAAGCCTGCCATCCGTTCCCTGGTGCGGAAAGTTGGCTTTAAGCTATCTGAGGCGACAGGAGGTTGGGGTTGCGCTGGAGCCGCAGGAGCAGGTTGCGTGGTAGCTGGACGAGCAGGCGGTTGAGAAGTCGTTGTCCGATCCGTGGATTGTTCTGCCTGAGCACCTGGATTTGCATCTCCAGACGAACTTTCAACGGGAGCGGCGGTTTCCGTCTGAGGCACTGGGCTGACTGAGGGTTGCGGATCTGTTGGAGCATTGACCTCAGTCACCGATCGCGGCGCATCAGCCGTTGCCGAATCCGGCGGTGTGGCTGAAGAACAGGCAGACAACAGCAAGAATACTAAGGCTGGAGAACACCAACGCAACGTTTGATTAATTCGTTTCAACATAAAGAGTCACCTAACTGCCGGGAACGACATCGGCATAGTACGGATGCCCAGGGTGACTAACCACTGCCCTACGATCGTCCGCCTCTTACCGACGTGAAATTTGATCCAGACATTTGGTGCCGCAAGATCTCGTTGCCAGTTCACCAATTAATGGATCACGTTTCTATTAATGACTACGCCAGTGATTTAATCGACTCCGGATCTCGCCCAGCCTTAAACCAGATTCGTTTTCCGGGTAACATACAACCCCACTACCGCCACTAAGACGACCAACGACACAACCGCCGTTAAACGAATGGTATGGGTTTGGGAGGATGGAGCGACGACTTCCCGCGCCAGAATTGAGGCGATCGCCCCTACGATATAACTCAAACACAGAACTAAATATTGCCAATATTGCTGATGAAACCACCAGGCTCCACACAAGCCAGCCGCCAGGATCAGCATCATGGCTTCCACCAGTCGCGGCGGACTGTAATGACTGGAGAGCGTTAAGCTATACCAAAAATCTCGCCAAAGTCTCATGCCTGCCTTGCCAAAGCCCACTTGTAGCATAGAGCAAGGCAGCGGATTTTTCCAGGTCAGGATAGGTTATCCAATGGCACTATTGACGGCTTGCAATTGTTCGATCGCCGCTTCCATGCCGACCTGCGGAAACTGCCGATAGAACCGACTGACACTCCCAAATAGTGGTGGCAGTGCCAAAATAATTACCTGATCTGCCCACGACTGCAAAGCAGGCATTACTTCCGGAGGAGCGACAGGCACACAAATCCAGATTTCCGCTGGGTGTTGGGCATGGAGTGATTGCACTGCCGCCGCCATCGTCATTCCCGTCGCGATCCCATCATCAATCAATAGGGCGATCGCGCCTTCGGGGTGCATCGGCAGACAACAGGTAGCCAAATTTTCCTGTTGTGATTGCGCCCGCGACTGAGCCGCCTGGAGAGCATCGGCATAGATCTGGGGCAACGATCGAGACTCGGCGGTGACCCAACCCGTCCGTCCCTCCAGATAAGGCGACCACACCACATCACCTGCCGCCGTGACGGCTCCGATCGCCAGTTCCGGATTTTCTGGTCGGGTAATCTTTTTTGCCACAATCACACCCAAGGGGCAGCCCAAACATCGAGCCACTGGCGCTGCAACGGGAATGCCACCTCTCGGCAGAGCATAGACCAGAATGGGCATTCTACCAATCAGCGATCGTTGGTTCATGGCTGTCCACACCGCTGCTGCCAGTTGTTCACCCGCCGTTTGGCGATCGGTAAAACAACCCGTTGACTGAGCATTGTAAGAAGACGCAGAGGACATAGTCCCACTCTCTGGCAATGGGATAGTTTCATCATGCCTGAATTATCTCGGGGCGATTCATTTCTGGCATCTTTCTTATTACCCGTCAAAATAGGAGAGGAGTGTCAACATCCACACCAACTCAGCCACCCCACTGGAGAGGCTAGAAAAATCTGCTAACTTGTCCTAACCTATGGACACTTCTTGCCCTATCACCCATCAATATTGCACTCATTTGCGTCAAGCCCATGTCTACCGACGATCAGATTAGCTTGTTTGACTTTAATTCTGACCCTGAACCACCTGCGACCACGCCGCCGTCAGGCTTCAATCCCGATCTGATTCCAACCAGTGCCACCGTTCCGATTCCACCCGGCACCTATCAATCGATGGAACAGATGAGCGTCCATTGCAACCAGTGTCTGCGGTGCGGTTTAGCGGCGGGTCGGACTCATGCAGTCGTGGGTGAGGGCAACCTTCAGGCTCCAATCATGATTGTGGGCGAAGGCCCGGGGCAAACCGAGGATGAAACGGGTCGTCCCTTTGTCGGGCGATCGGGGGAATTGCTCGACAAAATTCTGGCATCTGTCCACCTGAGTCGGCATGAGAATGTGTTTATTGGCAATGTGGTCAAATGCCGTCCCGAAAACAACCGCACTCCTACGGCAGATGAAGCCGAAGCCTGTAAAGGCTATTTGCTAGAGCAAATTCGCATGATTAATCCCAAAATTATTCTGCTGACCGGAGCCACTGCCCTGCGGGGACTCTTAGGCATTAAACAAGGGATTACCAAAGTCCGGGGACAATGGGTTGAACGGGACGATCGCCTCTATATGCCAATCTTTCACCCCGCCTACCTGCTCCGCAATCCCTCCCGAGAGGCTGGTAGTCCCAAATGGCTGATGTGGCAAGATATTCAAGCTGTTCGTACCAAGCTGGATGAACTCATGGGGTCACCCCAACCGGATCAAGAATTCTGAGGATGGCATAGTCTCTGAATCTAACTTTCCTCTTCGCCCCATCTCCCTCACCCCCGCCCTGAGCATGACCAAACAGCACCTCCTCAAGTGGCTTCAGCAGCACCAGCGTCGCCTGTTGGTCGGGTTGTTTTTGTCGATGCCAGTGTTGACTTTGCTGATTGTCGGGCTGCGAGAGCCAGGGTCGGAGGAGCCAGTCAGCCAACCTCCAGCAACAGCCCCCTCGGCAACGGGAGCGATCGCACCGATCCCATCCTTACCCTCTCCCAAGCCTGCGGTTACTACGACACCCAGCCCTACCCCGTCACCCCAACCAACTCCGACGGCAAAAGTGGGGGTGACAAACCCAACCTATACGGGGCAGCAAGCGGTGATTAACCAACGAGCAAAAGAGGCGTTTGCCTCCCTGTCTGCGTCTGTCGATGCGGCGGTGGAAATGCGGGTGGCGATCGCGATTAATGCCAGTACATTAACCGTAGGCAGTTCTGGCGAAGGCTTACTGGCTAGCTTGCAAGGCAAACCCTTGGGACAACTAGCGGCACAAACCACCTATGCCGTGACTCATGATGGCGGCGGTTTACGGCTTGGGGCATCGGCACTTCCCGATACCGTTGTGCTGGATCCAGGCCCCGGTGGGTTGTTTTATTTGGGCGATCGTTCCTATCGGGGACGGCTGGTGTTGATTGCCCGACCCGATGGCACCTTGATGGCAATCAACCATGTCAGTTTACGCAAATATCTCCATAGTGTGGTGGCTAGCGAAGTTTCTCCCAGTTGGAGTCTAGAGGCTCTCAAAGCCCAGGCGGTTGCTGCTCGTTCCTACGCTTTGACCTATCACTTCAAACCCGTCAGTTCCCTCTATGACCTGGGGAATGATGAGTATTACCAGGTGTATAGTGGCATTGCCCGAGAAGCGGATAGTACGAACAAAGCGGTGGATCTGACGGCTGGGGAATATGTCAGCTACAAAGGTGGGGTGGTGGAATCGCTGTATGCGGCTTCGGATGACATCGTGGCAGAAGCGTTTCAGGGACATGGCATGAGCCAGCTAGGAGCCTTGAACCTGGCGGAACAAGGCTATACCTATACGCAAATCCTGGCAAACTACTACCCTAAGACCAAAGTCGGACGGATCGAAATTGATCATGAGTGATCTGGACTTAGGATGCCGCGATCGCGGCAATACAATCAATTTCCACTAAAACATCTTTAGGCAGACGGGATACTTCTACACAGGCACGCGCCGGAGCGGTATCATCCTGAAAGACTTGGGCATAAATCGCATTCATCGCCGCAAAATCATTCATATCCTTGAGGAACACCGTTGTTTTCACGACATCCTCGAACGTGGCACCGGAGGCAATCAAAATGGCTTTGAGATTTGCCAATACCTGTTCCGTTTGTTTAGCCACGTCGCCTTCCCCCACCAGCATTCCAGTTTGAGGATCTAAAGCAATCTGTCCGGCAACAAAAACCAGTTGACCCGATGCCACGATCGCCTGGTTATAGGGCCCCACAGGAGCCGGAGCTTGATTTGTACGAATAATTTGGCGGGACATAGTTTACACAGGTTGAAGAAGTGAGCAGTGAGGCAACAGCAGTAAACTGACTGCCGCTGTCCTCATAAAAATTACCATTACAGTACCCCCTGGCGATCGTTCGGGAGAGAGGTTCTGAGTCCTGTTGGGCAGTCGATTTAGCGCAGAAGTAAGCAGCAAAACATCAATTTCCGATCATTCATTACAATTCTTGTGACTTAGGACTCTTGCAAACGGAGCCATCCCGTCTCACACTAGACGTTGGAGCAGACAGGTGGAGGTATTTTTGTGAAGCGAGTACTATCGATCATTTTGGGTGGTGGCGCAGGAACCCGGCTTTATCCACTGACCAAATTACGTGCAAAGCCTGCTGTGCCTTTGGCTGGCAAGTATCGTTTGATTGATATTCCAGTCAGTAACTGCATTAACTCCGAGATTTATAAAATCTATGTGTTGACTCAGTTCAACTCTGCTTCCCTGAACCGTCACATGGCTCGGACGTACAATTTTTCTTCAGGGTTTAGCGAAGGCTTTGTCGAGGTGTTAGCTGCCCAACAAACTCCGGAGAATCCCAACTGGTTCCAGGGGACAGCCGATGCCGTTCGCCAATATCTCTGGCTGTTTGACGAATGGGATGTGGATGAAATCCTTATTCTGTCTGGTGACCACCTCTACCGCATGGATTACTGTGACTTCGTGCGCCGTCACCGCGAAACCAATGCCGATATTACAATTTCGGTCGTGCCGATGGACGATCGCCGCGCGTCTGACTTCGGTCTAATGAAGATTGACGATGCCGGACGAGTGGTGGATTTCAGTGAGAAGCCGAAGGGCGATGCCCTCAAGGCGATGCAAGTCGATACCACCGTACTAGGGCTAAATGCCGAAGAAGCCAAACAAAATCCCTACATTGCTTCGATGGGCATTTATGTCTTTAAGAAAGACGTGTTAATCAAGCTACTTCAGGAATCACCAGAACGGACTGACTTCGGTAAAGAAATTATTCCTGCCTCTGCCAACCATTACAATGTCCAGGCCTACCTGTTTAACGGCTACTGGGAAGACATTGGAACGATCGAGGCGTTCTATGAAGCCAACATGGCTCTAACCCAACAACCCCGTCCACCGTTTAGCTTCTACGATGAGTCTGCCCCGATTTACACTCGTCCCCGCTATCTACCCCCTAGCAAACTACTCGATTGCCAGGTGAAAGAATCAATTATCGCGGAAGGCTGCATCCTCAAGGATTGCTCGATTACCCACTCGGTTCTGGGGGTGAGAACGCGGATTGAAGCAGGCTGTGTGATTGAAGACAGCATGTTGATGGGTTCTGACTTTTACGAGTCGTTTAGTGAGCGACAAAGCGGTTCTGGCTGCCAGACGGGTAAAGTGCCGATCGGGATTGGTAAAGACAGCATCATCCGACGGGCGATCGTGGATAAGAATGCTCGCATTGGGTGCAATGTCCAAATCGTCAACAAAGATCGGGTACAAGAAGCGGAACGAGAAGATCTCGGTTTCTTTATCCGCAGTGGCATTGTCGTGGTGCTGAAGAATGCTCTGATTCCAGATGGCACAGTGATTTAAGGCGATTCCATCCAAAAAATCTAGATTAGAGTGAAGCATTCGGAGCATCAGATCTGTCGAGTGCTTCGCTTTTAACTATTTGAGCATCTTGTGTCCTACAGTTTTCTAGTGCAAATGACAAAGGAAATGGGCAATCTGAGAGGAAATAGTTGTTGCCATTTTCAGTCATGTCTCGATCGCGTCCCTCAACATCCAACCGTAATCTCCCTTTAATCATCACTGTAGCGTCAGTTGTCGCAATCAGCATCCTGGCAACGGTTTTAGACCAATACCGCAAGGCGAATCCGTCCTCCGAGCAAGTCAGTATGACCATACCGATGATTTCGTTACCGTATGTCACTGACACTGGAACGCGGTTGAGTCGGGATGGTATTCCTCAAGGTCGCATTGCCCTGCCAGCGAACAGTGACATTAAACAACTGGAACTAACCGCGATCGTATTAAACGCTAATGAAACCAATCCTAAGGAAGTGCGATTAAAGCAAGTTTTACTGGTCGAAGGCAACTTTCCAGCCAATACCGAGTTTGAATTAACCGATCGCTACCAGAAGAACTTCGTCATTCCCGCCAAAGTCGTAGACCGCTTGACGATCGACCCCTTTGCCTCAGAGCGCAATTTTTCCTACTTATTTCCAATTCAGGCAAAAGCCGCAGGGGCATCCCGAGCCGTCGCCATTGAAGTAGACGACAGAATTATGCTGGCTCATCTGGCAATTAGAACAGTTGGATCTACCTCTGCCACTTGGCTACACGGAGATTTTGTCCGGACAGCCATGACACCCGCGATCGAGCGGCGGAACTATTCTGATAAAGTGATGCGAAAAGAGCAGGGTGGCGCTAGACAATGGTTTGAACGCCGATGATCGCCCTGCCACCCTATTTCTAGCTATTGATAGTTGACGATGCGAGCGAAGCTATCTGGCTCCAGGCTGGCACCACCGACTAAAGCCCCATCGATTTCCGGTTGCGCCATAATCTCATCAATATTTTTGGCATTGACAGAGCCACCATATTGAATTGACACATCGGGATTCTTCAGTTCACCCCGGATCATGCCAATCACTCGGTTCGCTTCCGGTGATTCACAGGTGTCACCTGTGCCGATCGCCCAAATCGGTTCATAGGCAATCACGAGATTGGACTGATCCACATCCACTAACCCAGCTTTTAGTTGCCCACAGATAAACGATTCTGTTTCGCCAGCATCGCGTTGTTGCCGACTTTCACCCACACACAAAATTGGGGTTAATCCCGCTTTTTGAGCTGCTTTCAGGCGTTGATTCACGGTTTCATTGGTTTCGCCAAAATACTGGCGGCGTTCGCTGTGACCAATCACCACATAGCGGACTCCCAGTTCCAGCAACATGGGGGCAGCAATTTCTCCCGTAAACGCGCCCTTTTCTTCCCAGTGAACGTTTTGGGCACCCAGCCGAATCCGGCTACCATGCAGACTTTGAGACAGACTACTCAATGCCGTAAATGGGGCACACAGCACTACTTCCCGCTCATCCGGAGTTTCCATCAGATGTTGCGCGAAGCCCTGAAGAAATAGTTGGGCTTCCGCCTGGGTTTTGTGCATCTTCCAGTTGCCAGCAATTACAATCTTTCGCACGGTGACTCGGTAAGTTACAACACATTATCAACTGCATCCTTCAGTCTACGGCTTCTGGGGAACGATCGGATAATTTAGTTAGCCGCGAATTTCCGCCAGAGGAACACCTAACCACCCTTGAAAGGCTTGCTCCTGCTGCGTTGAAGGGCGATCGACAGTCACAATTTGATACCGAGTTGGACGTGGATCAGCCAGAGTCACCGAATAAGTTTGCAGTTGATCTTGATGGAAGGCTGTGAGTTGGATGGTGTTGCCGGGTTGATAATCCAGTAGCCGATCGTTCAGTTGATCCGCGTTCACCCGAATACCATTGAGCGCCAACAGTTCATCCCCCGCATCTAAGCCAGCGATTTGAGCCGGTGAACCGCTTTCGACGAACTTGACGATCGTTTGTCCCTGTTCCTGCTTCACGTTCATGCCCAAGTAAGGAATGCCTTCTTCATGCCCACTCGGTTGCAATCGCAGTCCAAACGGGGCTAAGTAGCGATTAAAGGGCAGTTCCTCAGTGCTATCCAGGTAGCGGGCAAAGAATTCCGTGAGGTCGGTTCCGGCAACCGTTTCAATCACTTGCTTGAGTTCGGAAGCGGTAAAGCCAATTTCGGGTTGTCCAAACTGTTGCCACATCTGGCGCATCACATCATCCAACGATCGCTGATTTTGATGACGATCGCGAATCAGTAGATCCAGCAACAACGACACCATTTCGCCCTTCAGATAATAGGACATCTGCGAATTAGGACTATTGGCATCCGGACGATACAGCTTAATCCAGGCATCAAAACTGGATTCACTTAACGGCTGCACTTTTCGCCCCGGAGTCGTCAAAAACCGGGTAATTTCTTGACTAAGATTGTTGAGATACGCGCCAACAGAGTAAATTCCGGCTCGGAGGGGAATGACTAAATCGTAATAACTGGTTGTGCCTTCGCTAAACCATAGAGAAGGAGTGTAATTTTCCTGCTCATAATCAAATTGTTCTAAAGCTTTAGGACGAATGCGCTTGACATTCCACAAGTGGAAAAACTCGTGGGCAACTAATTGCATAAAGCGATTATATTTATCTCGATTGCGAAAGCCAAATCGGCTATAAATTAGTGAACAGGAATCCTTATGTTCCAGCCCCCCAAAGCCTTGTGACGATAAATGTAATAGAAACAAATAGCGATCGTAGGGCAGTCCTTCAAACAAGTCAGCTTCCACTTGCACGATCTTTTGCATATCGGCAATTACCTGTTCCGATCGCAGATTGCCCTCACCCCAAACGGCTAATTGATGGGGTTTTCCTAATACTTCAAACTGGTACAGTTGGTGTCGTCCAATTTCCACCGGACTATCCACCAACGTATCAAAATCTTGGGCTACAAACGTATTGGCAGCCCCCGGAACAGCCGGTAACGCTGTAGACACACGCCAATCCGGATAGGGGGGAACGATCGTGAGATGAATGGGACTGCGATCGTAATCAGGAATGTAAAAGCACAGCGCCGCTCCATTAAAGTAACCATGCGTACTATCTAAATGATTCGTCCGAACGGTTAACTCATTGGCATAAATCCGATATTGCACCGTAATACTCGACGCACCTTGTGGATCAATTTGCCAGTGGTTCTTGCTGAGTTTGCGCCAGGGTAATGGATCAGAGGGGCGATCGGTCGCCCAAACTGTAAACCCTTGCAGATGTCTGGCATACTCCCGCACCAGGTAGGAGCCAGGAGTCCAAACAGGCATTTTTAAGTCCAGTAATGTCGGCATCCCTGCCTGTCCCCACCCACTGATCTGAAGCGTGACCTCAAACAAATGGGAAGTCGGTTCCGGTAAAGCCACTTGATACTGCAACGTCGGCACTACTGAAGGCATCGTTGCTGGCGGCGCATCAGACCTCCCCTCTGGAATTGGTCGTACCACCGTCGTCTCATCGCTTGAGAATTTGGGATCAACTTCCAAAGGTTCTCGATTCATCCTGGCTTTACTCCTAACAGAACAGAGGGTGACGAAATGCAGCGTTTTCCTAATCTTCGGGCAACACCCACTTCGGCGGTTCTGTCATCTTCTTCCGCAATGCCTCTTCCGCAATCTCCAGCATTTGATCGAGGGATGTTTCTTGAATAAATTTGGATGCTTCTGTTTTGTACTTCAAATTAGGGCACTTATCCCCAAGTACACAGCCATTTACACAGTCCACAGCACAATTGATCGTCATGGTCCTTCTCCAGGTTTACGGTAGGACTGCCAACATGATATCGAGAATTGATCACAGGGTTCGGTTCAGTTCGATGTCACGCGCAGGCGATACCAACCTCTATTTTACCGTTAAGAACCCTTAACATTGAGGCGGCTGTCGGGAGGAGAAAACAATCTACCCCCAGGCTGACTCGCCGCAGGTAGCAGAAGTCTTAGCTAGAAAAAATTTCCGAAATTTCCTGACTATAGCGCCCTAGCGTTGAGATAGGTGGATAGCTATCCGCCTCTATACCCCTTCCATCTAACTGGTAAGGGAATGTCTTGCTATGGTTGCCACTCCGATCGTTCCTGTCCTTGTAGACCACGGAATTATTGGTTTGAGCTTGTGTTCACCTGCTTTACCAGTTCCCATCGTTTATGACAGTTCCTTTTGTATTAGCCCTTACCACCTTTAGTCCCGACGCATTAAACTCCGCGATCGCCCCCAGTCCCCGTGATCGCCCTCCGGCAGCCCATCTGCTGTTACCCGATCCGGCTCAAACCCAATCCAGCCGCAGTTCAACCCACCATCAGGTTCGACCAGACTATCCGGTGCCGACGATCGAATTTTCTCCCCCTATGGTGCAAAGCCCGCGATCGGGAAGCCAACTGTTTTACCAACGATTAGCGGCATTACAGTCAGGCAGACTCTATACGCGCTTACCGTTAGACAGTTTTCGGGCAGCTTGGGCAGGGGCAACGCGCCAACCCACCTATGAAGAATGGCGCTGGTTGATGACCCGAGAAGCCGCTGTGGTTGCCAGAGGTCAGGGGGATAATCGCTTAGGGGTGTTAGTGGGGGATTCCCTCAGTTTATGGTTCCCCAGCGATCGCTTACCCTCCTACCAGCTTTGGCTCAATCAAGGCTTATCCGGTGACACGACCGATGGCATTCTGCGGCGGCTGCCTGACTTCGCTAATACTCGCCCGGATGTGATTTACGTAATGGCAGGAGTCAACGATCTGAAACATGGACGCAGTGACAGTGAGATTTTGGGAAATTTGCGGCAAATGATCTACCGTTTGCAACAAACCCATCCCCAAGCCGACATTATCGTGCAATCGATTCTGCCCACCCGTTCCGATCGCATTCCCGGTGAACGGATCGGCTGGCTGAACCAACAACTGGCGACGATCGTCGGGCAATCTGGAGCCACCTACCTGGATGTCTACTCTGCTATGGCAGATGAGGCAGGCTATATGCGTCCCGAAATGACCACGGATGGCATTCATCTCAGTCCCCAGGGCTATGCCACCTGGCAAACAGCAATTCTCCAGCAGGAACGCTGGATGGCAAACCGATAAACTCGCTCAAATCTGCGCTACCATTGCCACAAAATCACTTGCCATCTTGCTTTGGAGCCTAGCGTGAAGCGTCAACGGTTGATTGGATTATGCCTGGGTCTGACCTGGAGTGCGATCGCCACTGCTACTCAGGCAGATTCCCCACGAACTCTGTCTACTCAAGAACAGGTCGCTGATATTGCGGCCCGGTTAGAAGGCGTGATGACTACCTCCGCTCAGGCAACTAAAAATCCTAAAGCGCCCCATGTGCAAATGACCACATGCCGGATTCAGGTGGTAGACGCGCCGAGTGACAAGACGAACAGCACAATTTTCCTCTATCAAGAGCAGGCATTAGCGCAAAAGCTCACTCAACCGTATCGGCAACGCTTCTTGCAGGTCGCCCCTGCGCCCGATCGCCAACAGATCGAATCCCGTTCCTTTAAGCCGGAACAGCCCAGTGATTGGGTAGGACTATGCAACAAACCGTTGAGCGAGCGCCGACTTACCCTGAAGCAGCTAGGAACACCCATTTGTAGTGTCTTCTTACAACCATCCCAGCAGGACTATATTGGCAGTACCCCTGACCAGGGATGTCCGACCAATGTTCGTGGTGCGGTCAAAATCACCAACCAAATTATGTTGTATCCCGATGGTATGGACACCTGGGATCGGGGCTTTGATGCGTCCGGCAAGCAGGTTTGGGGGGCTGAGGGGGAGTCCTACCAATATCGCAAGCCCAAAGGCAGCTAGATCATCTTCAACAGTGTAATTCTTTTCGTCAGGGTATATTCTTCCTCAAATCTTTGTCACTGTGTTAGGGCTTACGCAATCTAGGGTACTTTGATGTAGAGGGGTACAAACTAAGCCTGGTGAAGTTTGGATTCAGCAGCATCCTTAATTGTAGGGGGAGTGGAGTACCGCATGGTTCAGAGAACAGGTAGTAAGCTCAAATTAATGGTCGTAGACGACGAGCCTGATAACCTGGATCTGTTGTATCGCACGTTCCGGCGAGATTTTGAGGTCGTCAAGGCAGAAAGTGCGATCGCGGCATTACAAATCCTGGATCAGCAGGGTGAAATGGCGATCATTATTTCTGACCAACGGATGCCAGAAATGCTGGGAACCGAATTTCTCAGCAAAACCGTAGAGCGCTTTCCCGACACGATTCGGATTGTGTTAACCGGCTATACCGATGTGGAAGATCTGGTCGAAGCGATTAACTCCGGTAAAGTCTTTAAGTACATCACCAAGCCCTGGAATCCCGATCAACTCAAGGGCGTGGTGCAGCAAGCCGCCGAAACCTATCAGGTGATCAAACAGCGGACAAACGAACTGAAACGGGCACTCAGACGCGAATCATTATTTAATGTCGTCACCACGGCAATCCGGGAATCGCTGGATTACCACAGTATGTTACAGACGATCGCGGCCACCCTGGGACAAACGTTTCTGGCAAACCAAGCAGTCCTCTATCCCATAGACGGTAGCCAACTGGTTCCAGAAATCTTTCGGTATCAGGCGGCAGACTCGCCCGAAACCAGCGATCGCCCCAACCTTGCCCCAGATCAGGATCCCCTGATTCAATCCGTCCTGGCAAAGCAACAGATCGAGATTGAATCTAGCTCTGACGACACCACCCCTCGACTTGCCCTTCCCCTGATTTACCAACAGGACTTTCTCGCCATTCTGGTGATGTCCCGTCATGATCACTACAATCCCTGGTCGCCAGAAGACCTGGAACTGATTCACGGCGTTGCCGATCAAGCCGCCCTGGCGATTTCGCAAGCCAAGCTATATCAACGAACTCAGAAACAAGCCGAGCAAATGCGGGCAGAGTTAGCCGTTGCTCGCCAGATTCAAGGCAACCTGCTGCGGCAAAGCTGGCCAGAACTGGATGGCATGAAAGTGCAAGCCTGTTGTTACCCAGCGCGGGAAGTAGGCGGTGACTTTTTTGAGGTCTATGCCCATCCCCAGGGCGATATTTGGCTGGCAGTCGGCGATGTGTCGGGGAAAGGGGTGCCAGCCGCTCTGTTTATGGCAAGTGCGATCTCCGTCTTACGGCGAGAACTATCACAGGAATCGCCTCCAGAACCCCATGTGGTCATGCAAAACCTCAATCGGAGTTTGATTGATGACCTGACGAGCACGAATTGCTTTATCACCATGGTACTGGCTCGCTACACACCCACCACTCGCCAATTGGTTTATGCCAATGCCGGTCATATTTATCCCTTAGTCTGGTCGCGGCAAACGCTATCTGCCCAACGTGCCGATCCGGGTAATGGAGCAGAGGTGGAACCGAATTATTTGAAGGTGCGGGGGGTGCCCTTGGGCATTCTACCCACCTGGAAAGCCACCGCAGGCAGTGTGGATCTGAACTCTGGCGAAGTGTTGCTCATCACCAGTGATGGCATTACCGAAGCCACAGTTGCCGGAAATTCCACACCGAATGGCAATGCTGGCGGTCAGTCAGCCGCGAGTGCCATGCTTCAGCAAGCCGGATTATGGCAGTTGTTGAGGCAAGAGCAAGAACCATTGGATTTGACCCACCTGCTCTCGCAGATCCGGGCACACAATACAATTCAGGAAGACGACCAAACAATACTCTCTCTGGAGGTCTTGTAGTCAATGAGAACGGAGCTTCATGTACCAAGCGACCTGAAGTTTTTGACGATCGTCGAAAACTGGCTGTTAGGGAGTTTGGAGGTCGAACTGGGTAATCATGTCGATTGGCCCCGACAGTCAAATCGCCTCCGCCTGGTTCTGGTCGAGGCTTATTCAAACGTGGTGCGTCATGCCCATAAAGATCAGCCCAACTTACCCGTCTTAATTCGGCTAGAGCTTCAGAATCGAGACATTGCCTTAGAGATCTGGGATCATGGCAAAGGCTATGATGTGTCTACTTACTTGGCTCCTACCCCAGAAGCGAAACAGGAGAATGGTTACGGCTGGTTAATTTTGAATCGTCTGATGGATCGCGTAGAATATCGGCTTCAGGTGAATGGTCAAAATTGCCTCAAACTAGAAGCTAGCCTGCCCGAAGCGCCAACGTTGTCCAGTCACGGTGGCTAATTGGTAAGTTCTCTTTCATCCTTGAGCGATTCTCCCGCCTAAATTCCTGTTACCTGATACACTATGCGTAACCTGAATTCTTGGGCTAGACGCTACATGTAGTGTTTAGCGGGCTCGACTTGAATTTGGGCAAGTTTAGACCTATAGGGATGCATTTCTTAACGCAAACTCCAGATCGATCGTCGGAAGCGATCTGATATGCTGCCTTGTCAGCTAAACTTACGCAATTGTTACTGTCCTCCGGTGAGGGGTTGATGTCAGGGGTAGAAATCACGTCACTTCAAAGTTTCTGGGCAGAAGTCCTGGAGCATTTACAAATTCGGCTGAGTCGTCCTACCTTTGAAACGTGGATCAAAACGGCGACGGCGGAGGAGTTGGACGATAAACGTCTCGTCCTCTGTACGCCAAATCCCTTTGCGCGTAAATGGATCCAAAAGTATTACATCAAAACGATTATCGAGGTTGTCCAAGAGGTCTTAGGGCGACCCGTGGATATTCACATCAATGTCGTGCAGGGGGCAGACGGCATGATGGATGAGAACGAGTTCTACTGGCCGTTACCGACGGAACCGATCGCGATCGAACCCCCTGCTCCCCCATCATCCACTCCTGCCACCGGTACGCCCACTGGAGCGGTAGCGGACAAAGCCCGATCGAGCGACTTGAATCCCAAGTATGTGTTCTCACGTCTGGTGGTTGGCTCAAATAACCGTATGGCTCACGCGGCATCATTAGCGGTTGCCGAGTCGCCGGGGCGGGAGTTCAATCCCCTATTTCTCTGTGGCGGCGTTGGGCTGGGGAAAACTCACCTGATGCAGGCGATCGGGCATTATCGCTTAGAAATCTGTCCCAGTTCGCGGGTGTTCTACGTTTCCACCGAACAATTTACCAATGATCTGATTGCCGCCATTCGCAAAGACAATATGCAATTGTTCCGGGAGCATTACCGGGCGGCGGATGTGTTGCTGGTAGATGATATTCAGTTTATTGAGGGCAAGGAATATACCCAGGAAGAGTTTTTCCACACCTTTAATACTTTGCATGAAGCCGGAAAGCAGGTGGTTCTAGCCTCCGATCGCCCGCCCAACCAGATTCCTCGGCTACAAGAACGACTCTGTTCACGGTTTTCCATGGGCTTGATTGCCGATATTCAGCCGCCTGACCTGGAAACCCGGATGGCAATTTTGCAGAAGAAAGCCGAGTACGAGAATATGCGCTTGCCGCGAGAGGTGATCGAGTACATCGCCTCTAGCTACACGTCCAACATTCGGGAACTGGAAGGAGCATTGATTCGCGCGGTTGCCTACATCTCGATTTCTGGGCTGCAAATGACGGTAGAAAACATTGCTCCCGTCCTCAACCCCCCTGTGGAAAAAGTCGAAGCCTCTCCAGAAGCGGTGATCAAGATCGTAGGGGAAACCTTCGATGTGTCGATCGAGGATTTGAAGGGCAATTCCCGGCGCAGGGAGGTCAGTGTGGCGCGGCAAATTGGCATGTACCTGATGCGGCAACATACCGCCCTCAGTTTGCCCAAAATTGGCGAGGAGTTTGGCGGCAAAGACCACACAACGGTGATGTATAGCTGCGACAAAATCGGGCAATTAAAGGAAACAGACCCCTCAATGGCACAAACCCTACGCCAGCTTAGCGAACGGATTAATATGGCAAGCCAGTCCCGCTCCTAAGCGATTTAGAGTCGATTTAGAGTCATTGTGGATTCTCCAGAGAGGCGATCGTTTCTCTGGGGAATTGGTGTATTTACAGCCTATCGATCAGTTCGGCTTATCAACGGAACAGGGGGTTGAGTATTTCAACTCAATCGATCAGCCCTGCTTATTGGTTATGAGATTGTCAGTCTCACGATGAGATTTCCCCAGGTTTTCCCCAGGCTGATCCAGTGATCATAAATTAAATATCCCAAATTTTTTTAAACACAAGGGTTTGAGAACTGTAAACCGCCAATTTGCCTGTGGAAAACCTGTTTTTTTCTGTGGAAAACTCTGTGGAAATCTTGTATATAACGATCTAGCGATCGTGGAAAAGTCTCATAAGTATAAATACTCTGTGAAAAACTGGCAACTTTTTCCACAAGTTTTCCACAGGCTCGATCGGCTTATGATCACTGGATAAACGCGATCCTACGATCTTTTCCACAGTTTCCACAGCCCCTACTACTACTATTTAAATAAGTTTTTCTTAAGTCCGGATCGATCAAGACAAGCAAAAATTGCTGAAATTGGCTTGGGTAGATCGTTTTGGGCATCAGTGCTAGTATGCTCAAGCACCGATCTCAAAGTCGCCACCTATGAAACTGGTTTGCGCTCAAAATAGCCTCAGCACACACCTTTCGATCGTTAGCCGCGCCGTTGCTACCCGCGCTACGCTACCTGTTTTGGCGAATGTCCTGCTGGTGGCTGACGAAGCAAGCCAACAAGTTCGCCTCAGTGCGTTTGATCTGAGCCTGGGGATTCAAACCAGTTTTGCCGCCCAAGTCGAGGTGGGTGGAAAACTCACCCTGCCTGCCCGGTTGTTGAACGACATTGTCTCACGCTTGCCCGAAGGCGACATTACCCTGGAAGACGAGGTGGATGACTCAGGAGAGTCCACCTGGAATGTGACGCTGACCTCGAAATTTGGGCGCTATCAAGTCCGAGGCATGAGTGCTGAAGAATTTCCAGCCCTGCCAGTGGTTGCCGAGGGCGATGAGCTACATTTAGCCTCTGAAGCGTTGATTGATGGGCTGCGGGGGGCGTTGTTTTCGGCGAGTGATGACGAAACCAAGCAAGTCTTAACGGGGGTACATTTAACCCTGTCGGCAGCGGGTCTGGAGTTTGCGGCAACGGATGGACACCGGTTAGCGGTGGTGGAAACAGTGAGTGACGATGATGCCAAAAGTGAGCCTGAGCAAGCGCTGGATGTGACGATTCCAGCCAAGGCATTACAGGAACTTGCCAAGATGGTAGAAAAGCAAGCGGGCAGTTCTGTAGCAGTCAAATTTGACCAGACGCAAGCGGTGTTTGAATGGGCAGACCAACGCCTCACCAGCCGATTACTGGAAGGACAATATCCCAACTATCGGCAGTTGATTCCCCGCCAATTTGCCCGCCAGCTCACCGTCGATCGCCGCCAATTTCTTTCAGCCTTAGAGCGGATTGCTGTCCTAGCAGATCAGAAAAACAACATTGTCAAACTCAGTTTGAGTACGGCGGAACAGGAAGTGACTCTCTCCGTTGATGCGCCGGATGTGGGTAGTGGACGGGAAACGATCGCGGCTCAAATTACGGGCGAAGATTTGGACATCGCCTTTAATGTCAAATATCTGCTGGAAGGCTTAAAAGTGATGCCGACTACAGAAATCCAAATGCAATTAAACACGGCAACCAGTCCCGCGATTTTATCGCCTCTGGGCGGCTTAAAAGCTACATACCTCGTTATGCCTGTGCAGATTAGAAGCTAGTTATTAAAACATTTCTAGACAGCAAAGAGTAGCTCATTAAAGTAAACAATGTTACTAGAGGTGATTATGAACGAAATTCTTTTTTTGAGGTAGAATAAGCCGAACAGTTTCGATACTTATCGTTATAGACCTGTTGTTAATGTTGAGTTGATCGAGTAAATTAGACCACACAATCTAGGTACTACTGCATTAGTACCAAATGGCAGGAAAAGCAAAGCTTTTATCTTTCAAATGAGGCGAAGCAGAATGTTTTTGACGGCTCCTCTCTTATTAAAGATCAACAAAAAAGCTCGTGCAGGCTCCTAACCTGTACAAGCTTTTTTTGTGAAAACGTATGGGGGTGTGGCGGAACCAGCAAACGCACCGGACTCCTAATCCGGCAACCTGACAGGGTTTTGTGAGTGCAAATCTCACCACCCCCACAAATTACATGTAAACGCAATCAATTGGAGATAACGCTTACGAAACACTGACAAGAACTTTCCTAAGGCTCTTATCAACCCGTGGTAAAGGCTACAGCCTTATACCGTAGAGTTCGTTTGTACTTATATTGTAAGACATTTCAGGGAACCAACTAGCGGCTCCAACCGTTTGCTGCGAAAGTCTTCATGAGGCTATCAGATGAACTCCACCAGGGTCAAGATTCGTTACAAATTTTGATCAATTTCCAGGAGTTTTTATGACACGTCGATCACAGCCTGATAATGCTCGGAACCCAAAGATCGTTGCAGGTGAAGAGCAAAACATCTCTCTACAGGAAATAGATGTCCTGCTGTCAGTCTTTCAGGTTCCTAGTGGGGAATATCGGTTAAGCAAAAGCCAAATCCTAGAAGTTATTGACGAACCGAAGAACTGGTTGAGCAGATTACGGTCTGCCACCCCAGAAATCTTCAAGGTCTTGAAGGCTAAGGGATTTACAGGTCATACGTTAAAGGTGCGTATTCTGCACTCACACGGATCCAGTCTGACTGACACTTTGAGCATTCCAGACGCTAGGCGTGTTTGGGGACATTTTGCGAGAAAGGGTAACAACATTGCTCTGGATATTCTCGAAGCTTGTAGTGTTGAGACTATTGAGCATCGTGCCAATAAAGTTTTTAGCATCAAGCGTACAGAAGAGGACTACAATCAACGATTGGCTATTCGGACGAGCCTGAGAAAGGAAAAATACCAAGCATTTACTAGTGCAATTGCGGCATGGGAACGAAAGCTTGGTATTTATAACACCACTGTTGGAAAGCAATGGTTCAGACGTGCACATGACCAAATAAATCTACGATTGCAAGATTTAAGGTCTAGGCAGATAAAGCGTGTGAACGATCTACCTGACTGGGCATTAATTCGAGATTATTTTGATGCTCCTGTATTGGTCGATTATTCTTCTGTTAGCCAATTGTCCGCTAATTTTCTTAAAATGGGTGCTAGAGATCCAGTCGAAGCGGTGAATCTAGCTTGCGACTGTTATCTGCCAGACACCTACAGTCCGATGCCTGCTGAGATCGTTGAAAACATTCAGAAAGTTGGGCGACGATTGGCAAAAATGAAACGACAAGCGTCATAGCCTAAAACGGGAAGAGGTTGTTTCCGACAAAACTCGTATATTTCAGAGCAACCAGTTAAAGCGGAGTGCGTACGCACTCCGCTGCATCTTTAAAGAAAGACTAAATCTGTTTCGTCCCTAGCTGTTAGTCAAACAGGCTTATGGGCAACCATCGGGTTTAGGTTTGGCAGAGCAGAACTTAGTCAGTTGGTTAAACTCGGATACTGGCATTTTGTGTTCTGCTAGAATATCGCGGACTTTCCGATCGAAGCGATCGCAGATTTCCCGCACTCCACCGGGAAGATTCTTTTGCTGGCAAACATTATCCGGCACATTGCCATTCAGAATTTGTTTCGCTTCAGAGTAATACTGCATCCGTTGCCGTTCAATTTGGCGAGCCACTTTCGTGTACTTGCCCAAATCTCCGGGGGGTTGTTGGGCATAGGCCGCCGTTTCGGATAAGAGAGAACCGCTCTGGAAACTCACATGAGGCGTGAGTCCGGTTAGCAAGCCTGCGGTTGAAAGGAGCCCCACCATCACAACGCGAGAGAGCGTGGGGCTGAGGCGCGATCGCAAGGAATTAATGGACGGGTTAATCATGACTGTGTGACACCAAGAAAACTAGCACAATAACGGTTTCTATAGATTCTGAATTATTTTATTGGCGATAAGTTCCAGCGAAAGAGGGAATTTCATCAGTGATACAGTTCACATAGTTCTACAATCTTTGTTTGCAAGGTGGCAAGCTCATCCGCTCCCCGTTTCAAGTTAGCTTCCAGTTCCAACAAAATCGGTAAGGTTTGCAACAGGGCACGTAGGGCTAAGGGTTGAACTTCCTGCCGGAGGAAATATAAACGTTTCGGATTGTTCAGTTCTGCGGCTTGGGCAATCACTTGATCGTTTCGTTCCCCTGATTCCAGCATTAACTTCACCCATAGCCAGGTGCGGAATTGCCCGACCAGGCTAGCGATTATCCGTAAGGCTGGTTCATTTTGACGTAACAAATCGGCAACAAGTTCCAGGGCGATCGCGGTTTGCCCTTGCCGAATTGCAGTTGCCAGTTTGGTTGTACTTTGGGTGCTGGTAGTGACCAGAGTGGCGACGGTATCCGCATCTAACGGTTGGCGATCGTCCCCACCGTATAACCGTAATTTTTCTAGTTCACTATACAGTTGGCGGGTATTGCTACCAACGGATTCTGCCAACAGTTCAACGGCTGTCCCACTCAACTTGACCCCAACCTCTTGAGCGATCTGGCGCACTTGCTTGACCAGCAAATCAGTTTTCCAGGGGGGAATCAGTGAGAACTCGCGAATCTCCGCCTGTTTTTGCAAGAGTTTAGTTGATTTCAGCCGTCCGTCGGGTTTCGTCTTAGCAGTGAGTAACAGAACGCTGTTAGTAGGGATGGCTGGAAGTGTCCGTTCCAGTTCGCTTAGTAACTCGTCCGAGCAGCGCTGAGCGATCGTCGTGTCAGCCAACCACACTAGACGACTGCCTGCCCCAAACGGGGGAGTCATGGCTTGGTTTAAGCCCTGGATGACCGCATCCGACTGGTCAGAGGTAAATTTGGTGTAATTAAAATCGCTCCAGGTGGGATCAAGCACCTGTTGGCGGAGAGCCGCGACGGCTTGAGCGATCGCGAAATCATCCTCTCCCCAATAAAAATAAACTGGCATCTAGGACACGGCTTTCCTGGTTGGGTAATTGTATTGTCCTACTAATCCTGGCAGACTGGAGAGAGACAAACTGGGATCACATTGGGAGCAATGTTCCTGGCACGTCTTGATGAGCCAATGTCAGACTTTCATGACTACACTAGAATTTGTCTGACAAACGATTACCTGCAACTTCTTGCGATCGCCCAGCTTAGAGGACTGAGGCAAGATGTTTCTTGTAGGACTCATTCAGCTACCTCACGAGGCTTTGAAGATTGGACGAGAACTACCAAACTTACCTGAACCGGGCAATCCGTATGATTTTGCCCGAAACCTATCAATCCCAGGTGCAACATATTCAAGAGTCACCGAAGTTTCGTCGGCAAGCCGAGCAACATTATGACGCGGTGCCGTTTCCGGGATATTCGATCGTGACTCCACCGGGGATCGACGAAACGGACAACCTGGAACTCTACAAGAGTCTGGCGGATTTGCAGCAGCAATTGTTGCACCGTATTGGGGGACAGTCGTTTATTCCTGTGCCCGCCGATAGCTTTCATGTTACGGTGGCTGATTTAATTTGGAATGATGCCTTTCGGGATGCGAATCAAAGCCCGGACTACGAAAGTAAACTGCGATCGACGATTGCCAAAATTTTCCAGGAATGTCAACCGTTACGGACAGGACAGCCGATCCGGTTTCAGGTACTTGGTCTGTTGCTGATGACTCGGGCAATTGGGGTCTGTCTTGCTCCTACGGATGAAGATTCCTACGATCGCATTCTCAAAGTCCGGCGTGCCCTGTACCAAAACCATGAGTTGATGGGATTAGGGATCGAGCAACAGTACTATTTCACCCCCCATGTCACTCTGGGATATTTCGGCGAAATTCCGCCAGCCGATGCCCGTCAGTCGTTGAGCCAGGTGTTTATTGACCTGAATCAGCAGTGGTTAGACAAAGAGCCCCAGGACTTTTGGGTGCGGCGGGCAGAACTGCGGAAATTCGCCGATATGACGCGCTACGATCGCGAATCCGATTGGGCGGTGTTTGAGTTCTAATGTCCCTGCCGATGCATCCCATCATGCAGCAGAGTTTCGCGGTGATTGACCGGGAGATGGGGGATCACTCGTTTAATCCCCGCGAATATGCGATCGTCCGGCGGGTAATTCACAGTACCGCCGATTTTGAGTTCAAAGAGCTGATCCGGTTCAGTCCCAGTGCGATCGATGGGGCGATCGCGGCTCTACAGCAAGGAGTACCGATTGTCACGGATGTCAGTATGGTAAAGCAGGGAATTGCCAGTATGGTGGCTCAAACCTTTGGCAATCCGGTGATCAGTGCGGTGGAGCAAGCCGAGCAAGCCGAACCTGGCAAAACTCGCACCGAAACCGGAATGCTGCGGTGTGTTGACCAGTTTCCTAACGCCATTTTTGCGATCGGGAATGCGCCCACGGCTCTACTAGCGTTATGTCAACGTTTACCTGCGACTCAACAACCAACCTTAATCATCGGTGCTCCAGTCGGCTTTATTGCGGTCGTGGAATCGAAATTAGCGTTAGCTCACACTTCTGTCCCCCAAATTCGGATTGAGGGACGCAAAGGGGGGTCGCCCGTCGCCGCCGCGATCGTCAATGCCCTGTTAGTTTTGGCATGGGATGAAGCTGTGCCAACTGGCTGAATTGTGATTGCTCGACACTATTGAACCTACTGCTATGCCGATCGCAAATCATCTATTGACGGTTGCCACTGACCCAGGCATTCAAATTTATGACATCACGCCTAAACTGGATGATTTGCTCAGCGCCAGTGGCATCCAATCCGGGCAGATGGTTGTCTTTTCCAGACATACCACGACGGCATTAGCGATTAATGAATATGAACCCCGCTTATTGGATGATCTAAAGGTGTATTTACGCAAGCTAGCGCCCGAAACCGATCGCTACTTGCATAACGATCTGCACCTCCGGGTCGGTATTCCTGAGGATGAGCCGATGAATGCCCATTCCCACTTAATGGCGATGACACTGAGTACCAGTGAAGTGATTCCAGTCATAGATGGCAAGCTAGCGCTAGGCACGTATCAGTCGGTGCTGTTATTTGAATTAGATGGTCCCCGCCAACGTACAGTATTGTGTCAAATTTCTGGGGAATAGCCGCCGCGATCGCTCACAAACGGGATTCTGGCATATTCACGCCTCTTAAATCCGCACCTAATAAATTGGCGGACTCTAAATTTGCCTCGTTTAAATTCGTGCCTCGCAAATCTGCCCCGGTAAAAATAGCACCGTTGAGAATAGTGCCAGCGAGTTTTGCCATCGATAAATTTGCCTCACTCAAATTCACACCGCTTAAATCCGCTCCGCTTAAGTCGGCACCGCGCAAATTTGCCCCTCGCAGTTTGGCACCACACAACCGCGCATTCGCTAAATTGGCACTATCTAATGCCGCATCGGTTAAAATTGCCTCGCCTAAATTGGCTCCTGTGAGCACTGTCCAACTCAGGTTGGCACCACTCAGATTTGCCTCCCGCAGGTCGCCATTCATTACCGCCTGACAGAGATAAGCTCCCCGGAGATTCGCGTTACACAAATCTACATCAGACAGTTTGGCGGCACACAGGTTGGCTCCCCACAGATGAGCGGCATTCAGGTTAGCACCCTGTAAATTGGCAGCATTCAGGTTAGCTTTATTCAAAATCACCTGAATTAAATTGGCGGCTTGTAAATTTGCCCCGCTTAAATTGGCTTCACTCAGATTGGCATCTGCCAGATTGGCACCTTGCAAATTGGCTCCCGCCAGAATGGCTCCGGTCAGGTCAGCCTCTGCCAGATTGGCTCCATCTAAGGCGGCATCCCGCAAGACAATACCTCGCAGATTTGCCCCACGCAGATCGGCTCCAGTCAAACAAATGCCCTTTAAGTTTGCCTTAGTGAGATTGACCCCCCAGAGACTCACAGTTTGAAAGTCCCGTTCTCCTGCGGCATAACGCTTCAGGAGTTCACTCGCACGCATTTAGATCGCCTCTCAATCCTGTAGTAGACCACCCGTTAGCCCGAACCTTTTGCATGAACGTTTGAGATCGTGGATTTCATTGCTGATTCGCCCTAGCTCAAAATACTATGCGAAAAGTTTATTAGAATACCGGCATTCTGCCCAGTGATCTCTCTAGACTCCGGTAATACCGCGTCTTCTGGGCAAACTTGGCTTCCATCTTTAGTGTGCCCTAAACTACCCCAAGATTCCCGGTCATCTCCTAATAATTTAGGGATTGGCTAGGAATTTCTAGAGGTTGTCAAGGGGATGGGGGGACAGCCCCCCTAACCGTTTGATGCGAGGCGATTTGCGGCTAAATGATCATCCCGGCGATCCTGAGTCAGGGCGTTTGGGGGGGGCTAAAGCGGCTAACAGGGGTTGGGCTAACCAGTTCAGCCCGACTCGGAGTTGATGGTCTAAGGTGGGCATGCGATACAGGTATGCCAGCCGTCGCGCCAGGTAGGCGAGGGAGCCATCTAGATTAAGACCTAACCCGGTCATGGTAGCTTGATCAATCCCCAGTGCCATCATTTCCCCGACTGGAGAATACCGGAAGGGTAGTAATGGTCGATCGGTGAGGGATGCCCACAGATTCCAACCCGCGAATTCGGCTTGTTGGAAGGCAACCTGGGCAGTGGTCGGAACTTGTTGCCCCTCAGCATCTTTGCAGTCTGCCAGATCCCCTAAGGCGAAGATTTCTGGGTGTTCCACGCCTTGCAGGGTAGGAGTAACCACGAGTTGTCCCCGAGGATTTTGCTTCAGGGGCAGCGCCGCGATCGCCTCTACCACCCGCGTTCCGACAGTCCACAAAACGACTTCTACCGGAATTGTATCGGTAGTGCCTTTATAGGTGAGGGCGATCGTATCGGCGGTAATGGCATCTACAGTCGTGTCCAGGTCTAACCAAATCCCTCGGTCTGCTAAGGCTTCGGTGGCAGCTATGCGGTTAAATTCCGGCGAAGTTCTCAGGATTTGATCCGTTTGTTCAATGATCCGTAGCCGTCCCCTGGCTCCCAAGCGATCAGCGAGCTTACAGGCTAGTTCGACTCCCGAGTAACCACCGCCGACGATCGCCACGCGAATTTTATCTGTGTCAGACTCTTCCAATTGCCGTAATCGTTCTTCCAGCCGATAGGCATCTTGGATGGTGCGGAAGGGCAGGGCAAATTCGGCGGCTCCGGTCACGCGATCGAGGGGAGTTTCGCCGCCTAATGCCAGAACCAGGCGATCGTAGGTCAGGTCTATCCCATCCTGGAGGTGAACCTGGCGGTTGGCGACATCAACGGTTTTGACAGTGCCCTGGCGAAAGCGAATCCCCGTCCCTGCCAGCAATTCTTCAAAGGGGGGAGCAATTTCCCAGGTTTGTAACTCCCCCGTCATCAACTCATACAGCAGGGGGGTAAACAAGAAGCGATCGTGGCGATCGACCAGGACAATCTCTGGTTTCTCTGCGGGTGTCCAGGGCAATTGACTGAGTCGTAGGGCTGTATAGAGACCAGCGAAGCCTCCACCCAAAATACAGATACGTGCGGGTTGTTGAGTCATGGGAAGTTAACGATCGGTCAATCCTGGCAACTCCTTTCAGGATAGCAATTGGTTTGAGATGTAGATGAGAGTATATGCATTCTCTGGGTTAGCGGGAACTATAAGTCTGTAGGATCGCTCACCTGTCAATCTCACCAAGGAACTCTGCTCATGATCGGGAGCTTAGTGTCTTCACCTGGAATTCTGGTTCTCCTGCCCAGTGCCTTCTGGATGCTGATGATAGTTGATTGTGTTCGGAATGAACCCGATCGCCAGACCTGGATTTGGGTGCTCTTGTTTCTGAATGTTGTTGGTGCCCTGATCTATTTCTTTGTCTGCTGGTTGCCGCGATCGAACGTGCCTGTGCCGAATTACTTCAAACGTTGGACGATGCGGCAAGCGTTATGGAATGCCGAAGCGGGAGTTCGCAACATTGGCAAAGCCCACCAGTATATTGCTCTGGGAAATGTCCTAACTGAAATTGGTGAGTTGGCTCAAGCCACCGAGGCGTTTCAACAAGCGTTAGACAAAGAACCTCAAAATATTCATGCTCTGTGGGGTCTAGCGTTCATTGAAATGCAACACAAGCAATTTGCGTTCGCCCGAGAGCATTTAGCTGCTCTGATCAAATTAGACGCAGATTACAAATGTGGGGAAGCCTCTCTGCTCTATGGCAAAGCCCTCTTTGAGTTGCAAGACTGGGACGTGGCTAAACCCTATCTAGAACAGGATCTAAAATACTGGAGCCATCCAGAGTCCGCCCTTATGCTGGCAAGCATTCATCGGCAGGAGGGTGAGATTCAAAAAGCTCGCGATTGTTTGGAAGGGATGTTAGCCAAACTGAAAGCGGCTCCAATTTATCACTACCGCCGCCACCAGCACACCCTGCGGAAAGCCGAGAAAATGCTGAAGACGCTGTAGTTAGGGGTGCTGCTCCCGAGGGCCCAGTGCCATTTGTACACTGAAGGGTCTGCCGCCGATCTGGTGGTATTTGTCTGCCCAGGCGCGAATCACTTCGTCTAGCTCGGTCATGGCTTGCTCAATGCGATCGGAGGGAATGTCCAACTCCTCCAAAATCCGCATTACATTCAGTTCACGGTTTGCCCAATCATTCATCAACCGGAAGTAACGGGCGGTATCCTCCACCATGATGTACGTGCGTTCCTCTTCATCGCTGGGGGAGTAGGAGGCGCGGGTGAGGGCATAAAATGGCATACCCCAGGGCGAATCAATTCGGGTGACGGTGCCGGAATACAGCAGTCGCCGCTTAATATGTTCTGCCAGGGCTTCACTTAACGGCATCCGTCGATCGCTGGGCAGATCTTCCTGGGAGCGGGCATGGAGAAACTCAATCAGATCCAGGAACTGAAACGAGTTGATGATCTGGGCATCCGGTAAATTCAGATTGGGTAACTTTTGCTCAAGCTGGCGCTTTTCCTCGGAGGTCAGACTGGAACCAACAATCCGCGATCGTCCCGGTTGCCAGGGAAACTGTTCTAACCAAACATAGGGAAACTGAATCAGGTAGCGAGGTTCCTGAGAACCTAGCATTTTCAGTAACTTACCTTCTGTTAAGGCTTGCTTGACCTCTTCGACGATCGCCTTGACCCGCTTCGGCTCAATATGGTGCAGATGCCCAGTCATCCGCAGGTTTTGATCCTGCTCTAGATAGGTCATATAGATGGCGCACTTTGCCGCTGTGGCAGCCGCATCTAAAAAGGCTCCATGTCGATGCCCACTGGTTCTCATGGCACTAAATGCCAGATAAAGCATGATCTGATCCATTGCACTGGGGCTAAGCCGTTTGATCAGATCCAGGTCATTAGTCATATCAGGAACTCTACTCCAGCGAAACCATAACTCAAGCAAGTTGCATTGAGAAACCAACTCAGACCATGATGATAGTACCTAGTAAATCAGGCAATTCACGTAGCACTGAATACTCTTAAATTAAACCATCCTATTGTCGTTGGAACCAATTTCCTCTCGACAGGCTTTAACTAATTCTAGCGGTTAATATTCTGAGTATTCCCAAATTCTGGGGAAGGCAAGCAGGTTAGAGTAAAGAAGGGTGAGCCGGAGCAATTGGCAGCGCTGTTAGAGAATCGGAACGCTGAGTGCTGCGATCGTTAATGTGTGAAAAGAGAGTGGCTGAATTGCGCAATTCATCATGAATTCTGGTCTAGAAAGACGGGATTACACCTCATGCTATTTAGGAAAAAAACGGTCAATGTCAACCGTTAATTAGCTATTTTTTCACCGTATTTCTGGAGTGGCTTAGGCGGGGTTTCTGCCAGTTTCAGCCTGATATAGGAACTCCCGTCGCCCACTCCCCCGATGTAAATTTTGCTCATTGCCAACCTGCATCGGTGCAGTCAGCGTTGATTGGAATGCTTTGACTGGAGCCGTTTCAGCAAATTGCTGACTATGGCTAGAGGGTACTACCGTACCAAACGTCAGTAGTGAACCTGATAGTAGAGCTAGAGCTATAAATTGCATAGAAGGATCCGCATCAGAATGTCTAATTCCTGATACGGAACTTCCTACGACTGATCAGGATGAATTTAATAAAGACTATCCCAATCTGTAAAACGAGGTGATGAAAACAATTCTATTCGTGACACTATTCTGCGGGTTTTAACAAGCCATCGGCTTCAATTCGCAACCGCCGTCCGCGCCAGTATACAGTATTACCAAACGCTCCCATGCCCCAAACTACCAGGCTCAGGCAATCCCGTAATGGCAATGCCCACAACCAGGGCAACAGGCGGGGACTTTTCAAGCTGAGGATGGTCACTACTGCCTGAGCGTAACGAATGAGAAGCACTGAGAGGCTTAAGGCGATCGCCCAGGCTTGTCCATTGGTGGCGAGCAGTAGTGGCAGAGTCAGGGGAACGCCATAACATAAGATTTGGGCATAGTAAATTCGTCCACGATTGAAGCGAATAGTGCGATTCCACCGCAGTTCTCGCCGAAACACATCCACTACACTCTCTGCCCCAGTGTCTGATTCTAGAACATAACTGGATAGCTCAATGCGATACCCTGCCAGGGCGGCTCGTTTGCCCAGGTTATAGTCGGAGCCAATGCGGCTGAGATGTAATCCGCCAAAGTCTGCCAGGGTCGATTTGCGGGTGGCGATCGTGGCACCGATGGCAAACCGCAAACCGCGATCAAGGACACGGGCAATTAAGGCACTAGGGATAAAGTCTACACATCGACCTAAAGAAGCCAGTGCTGCACCGAAAAACCGGGGTTGATGTCCAAAGAAACAACAGGTGACTAAGCCCACGGCTGGATCTGCTAAGGGTGCGGTGACGGTTGAGAGGTAGTCGGGACTGACTCGAATATCACTATCCGCAAACACGATCACGTCATGTCGAGCCACTTCTAGCAAATAACTCAGGTTGCTGTCTTTATAGTTAATGCCCCTTGGCTCCAAATTGGTGAATACCCTGACATGATCTGGAAAGGCAGCGGCTAATTGTTTCAGAGTTGGAATGGCTGGATCGTGAGGATGCGTTACGCCAAATAGCACTTCATAGTCTGGATAGTGTTGTTTACAAAGGGAAACCCAGTTTTCCCAGGCTCCGGCATCGAGTCCACAGGCAGGAACCAACAGCGAAACTCCCGGTTCATTGGTAGAATCGCGTGGGCTGGCTGGTGGTGCTAATACAAATTGATAGGTACATAGTCCACAAGCGATATAAAAGCCGATCGCACCGAGAATTAAACCAACTAAAACGACTTGAAAGGCAATCATTACACGCAGCTCTTAGACAGGTACGGATAGGTTAAGGAAGATAAACCTAATTTTTGCTAATTTGGGCTGACGTAGCGGTGTTAAAAAAATATTGTGAAGGAAATTCATGACTGAGCCAGATCTGGCTTCTGCTATTTCTATTTATCTTTCAGGCAATTGAAATTATGCAATCATTCATCGGGTTGATTCGTGATTGGATCTGGCAACACATCGGTGTTGGGTTACGTCAGTTAATTTTGCCCACGCTCATTGTATGGCTCGGTTGGTCAAACATTCCAGCGATCGCGGCTACCTCCACAACAGATCTATCGCGTCAGCCAGCGATCGCGGTTCAAGTTAGTCTGGGGAATGCGGCGAATGAACTACGGTTTGTGCCTGATCATCTAGAATTTGTCTCTGGGCAGCGCTACAAATTGCTATTAACCAATCCCAGTAACTCCAAGCATTATTTCACAGCTAAAGACTTTACGGATGGGATTTGGACTCAGAAGGTGGAAGCGGGCAAGGTGGAAGTGAAAGGGGCAATTCACGAAGTTGAATTAAAGCCGGGAGCCCAGGCAGAATGGCTATTTGTGCCAATTAAGGCAGGCAATTATGAGTTGCATTGTTCCATCCCAGGGCATACCGAAGCAGGCATGACTGGAACTGTGGTCGTAACGACTGGCACAAAAGCAGCAATTTCCAGTTAGACCTGAAAGTTTGCCAGAAAAAGTAGGCTAATCTAAATAAAGACTTTAATATTGTTCACATCACGCCCCATCTGAAATCCTACCCAAGTCGGGATTTTCAGAATCTTCGCTAGTTCGATCTTCTGCCTTGTCCGACTTGTATTCCTCACCCATTTTTCTTTCGTAATCGCATGAATATCCTGACCAACCTGCTGAATCAACCAGCTCTTTCGGCTCCCAAACGGCAACGGCGTGGCATTGAAATTAAGTCTCTGCGTGAGATTGAAATCATGCGGCAGTCTGCCAAGATTGTGGCAACGGTACTGAAAGAAATTGCCGCAATGGTACAGCCTGGAATGACGACGGCGGATCTGGATGCCCATGCGGAAAAACGAATTCGAGAGATGGGGGCAACACCCAGTTTCAAGGGATATCACGGCTTTCCCGCCTCGATTTGTTCCAGCATTAATAATGAAGTGGTACATGGGATTCCCAGCCGGAAGAAGGTGATCCGCACTGGGGATGTGTTGAAAGTGGATACCGGAGCCTATTACGAAGGATTTCATGGGGATTCCTGCATCACGATCGCCGTGGGTGAAGTCCGTCCCGACGCGGCTCGCTTAATTGAGGTGGCTGAAGCGGCTCTCTATAAAGGGATTGAACAGGTGCGTGCCGGAGCGTATTTGATGGATCTGGCAGGGGCGATCGAGGATCACGTCAAAGCCAATGGGTTCTCGGTGGTGGAAGATTTTACAGGGCATGGGGTCGGGCGGAACCTGCATGAAGAACCCTCGGTATTCAACTTCCGTACCTATGACATGCCGAATGTCAAGTTGAGAGCTGGTATGACGCTGGCGATCGAACCGATTGTTAATGCTGGCTCGAAGGTGACGCGGATTCTCAGCGATCGTTGGACGGCTGTCACTGTCGATAACTCCCTCTCTGCCCAATTTGAACATACAGTCCTGGTGACAGAGGACGGTTACGAAATTTTGACCGATCGCAGCCAGGTCTAAGTCCGTTGAGCCGCGAGGGCGATCGCAGGTTTTGACTTGGAGGTGGTGAATGCTCGGTACGGGTTTAAGCGAAAATGAAAGATGATTTCCTCTTTCAGCCAACTTGTGCAACCTATGGCATTCCGAGCAATTACCATTTCTCTGTTAACCGGGTTTCTCTGGGTGCTCACCACCTGGATCACGCCCCCCGCGATCGCCCTGACGCAGATCAAATTGTTTGATATTTCGTACCATGAGTGTCCGCCCGAACTGGCGACTGGCATGGTGACCAGTGGTACTACGATGGAAGCAAACTGCTTTATTGTCACCGGCAAAGCCGAAAATGGTTCGGGTAAACCCGTAATGAATGCGGACATTTTCGGACGGATTTATGATGCTAACAATGATTCGGTGATGCAGAACCGGACTCGCTTAGGGTCGATCGACGAAGTACCACCTGGGATCAGCGATTTTGAACTGCGGATTAGTGTCCCGGCAAACCAGCCGACTCCCCTACAACTGAAGCAATTTAAAGCAGCAGGGTTCACCGGCAAAGTGCGGCGCTAATCCTGCCCTACAGCCGCTCTTTTTGGGACTGGTAACGGGCTTTAAACTGCCGTTGTTGCTCGTTGTGATCGACGATCGGCGTGGGATAGTTGCAGCGATGACAGTCCAGGGGCGTAATTTTGCCAGTTACTAACGCTTCCGTGTCCAGACTACTGAGTTCTGGCAGCCACTCCCGGATATATTCGGCTTCTGGGTCAAACTTTTTCGCTTGACTGGCGGGGTTAAAAATCCGAATCGGTTTCGGATCCATGCCGCTAGAGGCACTCCACTGCCAGCCTCCATTATTGGCGGATAAATCTCCGTCTATTAACATCTGCATAAAATACCTTTCACCTCGCTGCCAGTTGATCAGCAGATCTTTAGTCAGAAAACTCGCCACAATCATGCGGCAACGATTGTGCATCCAGCCCGTTTGATTCATTTGTCGCATGGCGGCATCGACGATCGGATACCCCGTTCTACCCTCACACCAGGCTTGGAAGTGATCTTCGTTGTCCTCCCAGGGAAAATCCTGAAACGGGCGGCGGTAAGGACCATCGGCTAGTTTTGGGAAAAAGTACATCACATATTGATAGAACTCGCGCCATGCTAATTCCTGCTGCCAGGTTTGAATACTGGTACGGACTTCATCACTACGAGCCGCTGCCATCATCTCCTGGGTGGCTGCCCATACTGTGCGAATCCCGATCGCCCCAAACTTCAACGCGGCGCTGAGTTGTGATGTCCCAGGATAGGCTGGAAAGTTGCGCTGTTCGCCATACTCCGCGATCGCCTGATCACAAAACTCTTCTAGCTTTTCTTGAGCCGCCGTTTCTCCCGGTTCTAGCACTAAGTCATTGTCCCAACCAAATCCTAATGCTTTGGCAGTGGGGAGCGCGATCGCTCCAGCTTGCTTGGCGGCGGTCTGTTCCGACTCGGTTAATCCCGTTAACCCTTCTAATACAGGGAGCGGTTCATCCTTGGCTTGTCGTTGCCAGTTCCGCCAGAATGGGGTGTAGACCGTATAGGGTTCACCTGCCCCTGTCCGAATTACCTCCGGAGCGTGGAGGATTTGATCCCAACAGTTTTCGACCTGAATGCCAACTTGCTGAAGGGCTTCCGTGACCGCCCGATCGCGCTGTTTGGCGTAGGGTTCGACATCCCAATTCCAAACGACCATTTGGGCGGAAAGGGCTTGGGCTAGTTTGACAATGCCCGCAATCGGGTCAGCTTTAAGGATAATTAACTGACTTCCAGCTTCGATATATCGCTGCTGGAGCGCCTGCAAACAGCCGATCATGTAAGTGACTCGGGCGGGAGCCACATCATCCCGTTGCAGAATGTTGGGATCGAGACAGAATACTCCCACCAGTTTCCGACTCCGCCGTTGAGCCATTGCCAACCCGACATTATCGGTCAGGCGCAGATCCCGACGATGCCAGAACAAAATCAACTCAGACATATAACGCTAGTACCGATTTACCGCTTACTTAGCTTAACGAAACGACGATAATCCTGAGATGCGATCGCCAAGCCGCCGTTAATCAAATTCGCCGAATTCCAGATTGGTACTGCGATTCGCTAAGGTGGCTTCATCTCCTAATAAGTTAGCCAGAACGAGTTGGCTGGCGCGATAGCTGCCCCAGTAGCCGGTATGTTCTGCGACCAGCCCTAATGCCATTGCCACATCGCCAATGCTCTTTTTGAGAAAATTGCGTTCGCCCAGGTAATAGTCTTGAAAAAATAAGTTCGAGTCTTCCGGTTCCAGGCTGGCTCGCATGGGATAGGCAAACACATCGGAGGCGCGAATCACATTGATCCAGCGCAGCGGAGCGCCCGTGTAGCGATCGGCAAACTGCTTTAAAGCCTGAGGCTCAATGTTTAATGCCCGATTAAAAAATAATTGGGGGCAACCCATTGTTGTCACGCTCCGGAGTTTTACCTTGCGTCCCTGCCCCGCCGGACTTAGACCCTTAATTACATTCCGTAGATAAAAGGCAGGATCATTTTCCGGTAGGGTTTGGGAGAACAACATATCCCACAAAATCACGCTGCCGAGGGAATGCGCCACAATATGCAAATCCTCTTCCAGTGGTACTTCTGCCAGCCAACTGAGGAATTGCAAGGCAATTAAACGGCGTACTTCCCGTCCTTGCTGATGATTTAAGTAGTTAAAGATATCGTTAAAGAACCCCGAGATCAGCTGCTCTCGACGCTGGCGATAGTGGAAGATATCATCAATGTCGGTTTGAGGGTGATCCCACTTGAAGGCTTCCAGGTCTTGCTGCACCCAGTCCCACACCTGATTGGTACTGCCCATGGCATCGCCCCAGAAGCTAGAGTAAAACTCCGGAGTCGCGAGTCCCCGATCGGAAAATCCTGTGATTAATCGCGATCGCAGGGTTTCGGCATATTCTGCCCGCCGTACCGATGCTCCATGCATGAACCATACCAACATGACAGCTTTGCCTCATTCACCTGATCTTCTTGAGCCTACCGGAAAATTCGTCTTGGAGTGAGTAGTTACTCGTTAGTGATGCTAAAAGTTGTGATTACCGATCAGTTGAAGGCAGCCTATGAAGCGTTTGAAGCAAATTACCGCGATCGCGTTGTGTTTATTCATGCTGTATGAAATGAAGTCGGCCCTGGGGATTAATATTTCCGAACGCTATCATGCGATCGATATTGTCAGAATTCCCACTAAGAAACTGTTGCGGGTTCTGAATAGTCAAATCAATCCACCGGAGTGTTAAGTCATTTGCCAATCGGGCAATCAGGGATGGCTGGCGATCGTATCGGCATTCTGATTGTCTGATCCAGTTTAATAGCGCCTGATCCAGTAGTACGCAGCCTGGGCTTCCCGATCGATTCAGCAAAAATTTCTCTGAGCAACCTATTTAATCCCTTAATGATTTAGGAATAGCTGGGTGCAATACTGGAAAAAGAAAAAATACATCCTAAGGAGTGCATCATGCCAAGGGCAGTGGCGGAGTGGGATACGTTTCTGAAAAAGCGTTTGCTCAGTTCCCAGGATTTGGCTGACTCCGAAAAGATTTTTATGCCGAAGGGGAAAGACTTCTTTGTGACAAAAGTTGCCCCCGATCGCAATCAACATGTGTATTTAACGCTGGCATCCCCGGTATTAGCCAAGGATGGTGTCACCAGGCTTCAGGTCGTTTATGCCTACGATCCGCACATTCGGATTGAAGAAACGCAGCCAGTCTTAAAACTACCCGTACCGTATCGCAGCCAGATCGATAATGATCCCTCTCTCTACGGTTCTGGGCAACGCCAGTGCAACTTAACCAGCAATACGATGCTGGCAGACTATTTGCTGAAAGGGGCGTTAACCAAATATGCCAAAGACCAGGGCTATCCAGAGCCGGAATCGGTCTACATGCGATTGGCTTATAAGTACGGCGATACCGTTAACCATCTGGCACATACCCGAGCCTTAAAGGAACTCGGAATTGAATCATATTTCAGCTACACGTTGTCTGCTAATGACCTACTAACCTCCCTTAATAAGGGCATTCCCGTTGTGGTGGGATTTCGCTATCGCAGTAGTGGTCACATTTGTGTGTTAGTTGGACATGATCCCGTCAGACGCACCTGGTTAGTGCATGATCCCTATGGCATCCGCTATGGGGCGAGTGATGACTACGAAATTGGTGCCTATGGAGCTTACGATCCCTATAGTTATGCGGTCTTCCAACAACTATTTCTGGATCAAGGCAACAGTGAGTCCGGCTGGGGCAGGATTGTGACTAGCGTGAATGGGAAATCTACGGGATTGCCGACAGGGTTATGATCACTCCTTTTAACAGGAGTATCAGCATATCCTACAGTAGTTTTCGCCCCCCTAGCCCCCCAATTCTGGGGGGAACAAAAGTCAAAGTCCCCCAGAATTGGGGGATTTAGGGGGCTTATAGAATTGACAAGTGTGGTGCATTCATTTGAGAGCGGCTGTGATTCAGCGTTTCTGAGCATCGGCGGCAAATGCCTGTGAGTTCAACACAAGAAATTTCAATAGTTGGCTGTTTGAATGCTATGCCGCCGTGATCACTCTAATACCAGATAGTTGACAATAAACTACTCTGTTAAAAGAGTTTCATTAATCCCTTAAATGCATACTTCAAAGGTTTATATCCATATTTAGCCGCTTTGTATCCATATTTAACTGATTTGTATCCACTAACAGCAGGCACATAACCTGGAATTAAAGATGTTGCTGTACTTGTCAGCATATATTCACCAGCTTCTTTTGCTGCCATCTTCGCGAGCTTTTTAGCGATCTTCTTTTTAGACATAAAATCTGATCTCCTTATAAGTGGACATGTCAAAAATTATACTTGTCTCTTTCTTAAGGATAGCAGGGTGCATTACCGTACCTCTAATTCTGGTTAAGCACACAAAACCTCTCAACAATCTCCAAAAAGTTGAGTTAACCCTCCACACTGAATTGATAGCTTACTTAAATACTGGTAACTCAGTATTATTACTTGATTAATCGCCAGCATTCCTTCGCGATCGCCCAATCTTCCTGCGTCCGAATTACGAATACTCGAATCTGCGAATCAGGGGTCGTAATATCCTGATCAATTCCTTGTTGGGCATTTTTGTCGGGATCAAGTTTCAGTCCTAGAAACCCAAACGCTTCACAGGCAGCCGCTCGAATCAGGGCAGAATTTTCCCCGACTCCGGCGGTAAACACGATCGCATCTAGTCCGCCCAGGACTGCCAGCATGGCACCCATGTAGTAGCGCAACCGATAGATATACATGTCCAAAGCCAGTTGGGCGCGATCGTTGCCCTGTTCCGCCTCTGCCACAATTTGCCGTAGATCATTGGTGATGCCAGAAATGCCTTTCATCCCGGAACCTTTATTTAGTAAGGTATCTAGTGATTCCGGCGTATGCTGTTGGGTACGGAGTAGATGCAGCAGAATGCCCGGATCAACGGAACCGCTGCGGCTCCCCATCATCAAACCTTCCATTGGCGTAAAGCCCATTGTGGTATCAACGCAGGCTCCCTGCCGAATCGCTGCCAGGGAAGCGCCATTGCCAAGATGACAGGTGATTAACTTTAGAGAAGCCAGATCACGATTCAACAGTTCGGCGGCTCGTTCGGCACAGTAGCGATGACTCGTACCATGAAACCCATAGCGCCGAATGCCCTGCTCTAACCAGTCATACGGTCCTGGATAGGTATAAGCAGCGGCGGGTAAAGTGGCATGAAAGGCGGTGTCAAATACGGCCACTTGCGGGATGCTTTGACCAAATACCGCTTCCGTAATCTCAATTCCTTCCAAGTTCGCCGGATTATGCACCGGGGCAAAACACGATAAGCGATCGATCTCGGCTTTAACTTCTGGGGTAATGCAAATACTCTCGCGATAGCGTTCGCCCCCATGCACCACCCGATGCCCGATCGCTTGAATTTGATCGGGTCGCTCAATCACCTGGGTTTCTCCCTGCCAGAGCGTTTGCAGCAGCGTTTCGGTCACCGCTTTTTTGGAGACGATCGGAATCTCTAACCTCTGCTGCACTCCAGTATGGGTTTGTACCTTTGCTTCTGCCATGCCTGCCTGGTGGGTAAAATCCACAGAGCTTTCCCACAGGGGTTCCGGGGGATGTTTTGGTAACGTGCTATCTGGTAACTCGTACAGGCAGGCTTTTTGACTACTGGAGCCAGCATTTAACACTAGAATTTTCATCGGTAACTCAACTTGCTAAAAGCGGTTCAGTCGGGCATGAATCAGTTTGGCAGATTTGCCAGAACTGACCTGTACCTCCAATACTTTCCAGGCATTTCAGCCATTGAGCCACGATCGCCCAATAGTTTTAATTAATCAGAAAAAACTTTCAGCGCCCGTAACCGATCGTAGTAACTGCGTAACACTTCCAGGGCGAAGGTGGGCGTTTCTTGAATCGCAAACAAAAAATGGCGCTGATTCATGGATGCCAGTTTGCAGTTCGTTTTGGCGGTCGCCTTGGTCACCCGTAAGCGATCGGGTTGGATTAACGCGCCGACCCCAAAGATATCGCCAGTTTTCAGAGTTTCGATTAATTGACCATTGATGTACTGCTCAATCTCACCCTCCAAAATCCCGTACATATTCTCTCCCAGTTCTCCCTGGTTGAAAATCACCTCACCAGCCGCAAAGGTTTGAATTTCTGGTGAACTTTGAAAAATTGCCACGACTTCGGCGGGTTGTAGCATCGGTTCTGCTTCCTATAGCGCGATCGAGATGAGTATAGGGCACAGGCTACCCATCGTCGGTAAAAAACTGGATCAGGTTCCTGGCAACAACCGGAGTTCATCGGGTAAATGGGTGCGATCGCCTAAACATTGCAACAAGGGCCCATGCAGATCAAATTTGACCACACTGATCGAGGCGGCTGGCATATCAATGCGATCGCGGTAACGCCCAATATCAATCCCCAACAAGCTACAGAGAATAATCCGGATCGTGGCTTTATGGGAAACGACTAAGACATTGCCAGCAGCATAATTTTGTTGAATTTCGGTGACGACCAACGAGGCACGACTGGCAATCTGCACAGCGGTTTCCCCACCCGTTGGTGGATTCCAGGCAGGCTCCGTTAACCATTGCACATAGTCTTCGCCAAACTGTTGTCTAACCTCCTCGGCGGATTTGCCTTCCCATTCCCCATAACGGATTTCTTTTAAGCCATCCCGCAATTGCATCTCCATACCGATCGCGTCGCATAAGGGTTTGGCTGTGGCGATCGTGCGCCGCATGGGACTGACATAAATCGCTGCCCAGGGTAACTCCTGATAAGCGGTAGCGAAGGCCTGTGCCATCTTTTCACCATTGGGGGTGAGTTCCACATCGAGTTCGCCACAGTAGCCGCCCGTTTGGCTAAAAATCGTTTCGGCATGGCGGAGAAAGTAGAGTTGTAGGCTCATAGGTGGCTAGCGAAATCCAATATTCTCAACCCTGTCATTCTTACGTGAGATTCTGGAAAATTCCAGGGGCGATCGCATGGTGCAAATGTTCTAATTCACGCCCGATCAACAGTCTCAATATGAGTCTCAAATCTACCTTTTCTAGCGGATTCTCTCTAGTAGCCAGAAAAGCCTCTACGCAGGGGTTTTGGAGCTTGGTTGTTCGGTTGAATTGCCGTCCTAAATTGGCGATTTGTGATACAATTTATCGGTAATTGAACACCGTTTTGGCGACGGATGAGGGAGTTAGATAGCCGCATTGATTTGAGTTGGCTGTCGAGCTTCCGTATACTCGTGTTTTCGGAGTTTTTCCCTATATGACATTTTCCCAGGAGCCGCCCCAGGATCGGATCATTCCTACGGATTTGCGGAACGAGATGCAGCGGTCATACCTGGAATACGCCATGAGCGTCATTGTAGGTCGGGCACTGCCAGATGCTAGAGATGGGCTGAAGCCAGTTCACCGCCGGATCCTGTATGCCATGCATGAATTGGGCTTAACTCCCGATCGCCCGTTTCGGAAATGCGCCCGGGTGGTGGGGGAAGTGTTGGGTAAATATCATCCCCACGGAGACACCGCCGTTTACGATGCCCTGGTGCGGATGGCGCAGGACTTCTCAATGCGATCGCCGTTGATTGATGGGCATGGCAACTTTGGGTCAGTGGATAATGATCCACCAGCGGCGATGCGATATACAGAATGTCGCCTGCGCCCCCTCACCACCGATTCCATGCTGCGAGATATTGAATCGGAAACGGTCGATTTCATTGATAACTTTGATGGTTCCCAACAGGAGCCGATCGTCCTCCCGGCGCGGGTGCCCCAGTTATTGCTGAATGGCTCGTCAGGGATTGCAGTGGGGATGGCGACCAATATTCCGCCCCATAACTTAGGGGAATTGATCGATGGCTTGGTGGCACTAATCCACAATCCCGAGATCACCGATCTGGAATTGATGAAACTAATTCCCGGCCCCGACTTCCCTACCGGAGCGCAAATCTTAGGCAGCACTGGCATTCGGGAAGCCTACACCACCGGACGCGGATCGATCATCATGCGCGGTGTGGCAACGATCGAAACGATCGAGCACCGGGGTCGCCCCGATCGGGATGCGATCGTTGTGACGGAGTTGCCGTACCAAACCAATAAGGCGGCGTTGATTGAAAAAATCGCCGAAATGGTGAATGAAAAACGCCTGGAAGGCATCTCAGATATTCGGGATGAGAGCGATCGCGATGGGATGCGAATCGTGATTGAACTGAAGCGCGATGCCTATCCCCGCGTGGTGCTGAACAACCTGTATAAGCAAACGCCCCTACAAGCCAACTTTGGGGCAAACATGCTGGCATTGGTGAACAGCGAACCCCAACTATTGACGCTGAAGCAATTCCTCAACGTCTTTTTAGACTTCCGCGTGGAGTCGATTACCCGCCGTACCCGGTATCAATTGCGGAAAGCGGAGGAGCGAGATCACCTGTTGCAAGGGTTGCTAATTGCCCTGGCGAACCTGGATGCCATTATTCACTTGATCCGTCATGCGGCGGATGCGCCCACGGCTCGGCAAGAGTTGATCGCAACCTACGGCTTATCGGATGTGCAGGCAGATGCGATTCTGCAAATGCAATTACGCCGCTTAACTGCCTTAGAAGCTGAAAAGATCCATCAAGAACACCAGGATTTACAGACGCAGATTGCCGATTTGCAAGATATTTTGGCGCGACGGGAACGGATTCTCAGCATCATTGAGGAAGAAGCGACAAATCTGAAATCCGCTCATGCCACGCCTCGCCGGACGGTGATTGAACAGTCCGAAGATGAACTGGGGGATGTGGATCTGATTGCCAATGAACGGGCGCTGATCCTGCTAACCGAGCAGGGCTACATTAAACGGATGCCGGTGAATACCTTTGAAGCCCAGAGTCGGGCAACGAAAGGCAAAGCCGGTGCGCGGATGAAGGACGATGATGCGGTTGAACATTTCCTCACCTGTTGCGACCATGATAGTGTGCTGTTCTTCAGTAATCGCGGGGTGGTCTACTGTCTGAAGGCATACCAGATTCCCACCAGTTCCCGCACTGCCCGGGGCACCCCGATCGTTCAACTACTGCCGATTCCCCACGACGAAAAGATCACTTCGATCATTCCTGTGACCGAGTTTACTCAGGATGAGTATCTGGTGATGTTGACCTACAAGGGATACATCAAAAAGACGGCACTGGCAGCCTTCAGCAATATTCGCACGAATGGCTTGATTGCCATCTCCCTGGAGGAGGGCGATCAACTGCGCTGGGTACGACGGGCACGCCCCGAGGACAGTATCATTATTGGTTCCAGTCAAGGTAAATCGATTCACTTCCGGGCGAACCATGAGCAACTCCGACCGCTAGGACGAGCCACCCGTGGGGTGCGTGCCATGTCTCTGCGTAAGGGCGATAGTCTGGTGGGCATGGATATTCTGCCCGGTCAAATTGTGGCAGATTTAGCTACCGAGTTAGAGGCTGAGGTGACGGAAGACGAAGCCACCGTGGCGGATGAAATCTCGACTAGCACCTCCTTAGGACCCTGGATTCTGGTTGTCACCACGGGAGGCTATGGCAAGCGGGTTCCCGTCTCGCAATTCCGCTTACAAAATCGGGCGGGGATGGGGATTGTGGCAACGAAATTCCGCAAACCCAATGATCGCCTCGCGGCACTACGAATTGTCCATGAAGGGGCAGAGTTAATGATGATTACTAATCGCGGCATTATCATTCGCCAGTCGGCAGATGCGATCGCCTCTCAGTCTCGTCCGGCGACTGGAGTCCGGGTGCAACGCTTGGATGAAGATGATGCGATCGCGGCAGTGGCATTAGTGCCAACGGCAGGCGAAGAGGCGGCTGTGTTGGAAGAAAATAGCATCAGCGAAGAGTAACTTCCAAAAGTCAAAAAAAGGTCAGCGTTCTAGTCTGTTCAGGCTAACAACGCTGACCTTTTTAGTTAAATACCAAGTTCCAACGGAATACTTAAAAACTTGCCATCAAAATCACAATTGAAAACAGGCAGAACAATCCTAACGCCATTGCCATAATGGTGGGATAGGGAGCATGGTTAATCTGCTCTAAATACTGATTTACTCTGGCATCTTTCTCTTCCGGGTGCCAAATCATCGGTTTCATAATTTTCACCTCTCTAGCGTTGATGGCAGCCGAGCTTCAACTACGCTACGCGATCGCTCAGAACCTAATTGCTGATTCTGACTAAACCCTATTTCCTGTCGTTGAAAATGGCTGTATTCGCAGTTTAAAAAGCTATTTGAGAAAAGCTCCTAATATTGAGGCAATCGTTACGCTTATTTTCAAAAATCTATGTTTTTGGTTTATGTGTTGTCGATCGACAAACCTCTGTTACCTGATGTAACGAGTAAACGCGGCGGTTGCGACTGAGACATAGGTAGAGGCTGGATAAGTAGCTAATCAGAGATGTAGTACATTATAGTGTGTCAACTTCTGCCAGCTTCCTGGCTAAAGGTTCTATCTCGTACTACATAGATGTATGAGGCTATACTTGTAGTCTAGCTATACCGTAATAGTCTTATGAGCCAAACCCTGACTCTAGAACTCAGTGATCCAGTGTTTACTGCTATCCGACAACAAGCGGAAAATATGGGTATTTCGCCGGAGCGTCTCGCTACAGAATTGCTAGAGCAGAAATTTTTTCAAGCTGTGGGATTGTTAACAGGGGAAGCAGAGAAAAAAATCGCTCGGTCAAATTTCGAGCGTCATTTTGGAACTCTTGAACCTGATTGTTTCGTAGATGTTGATAACGAGAGTATTGATACAGATTTAGCACTAGAGTACGCCGAGCGACATGAGGATGGTTAATGATCCTCGATACTTCTGGTCTATTGAGCTTGCACTACAAAACTGAACCGTTTCACACCCAAGCTCTCGCAGCTTATCAGAAAGCCACGACACGTATAACTCATAGCTATATTGTTGCGGAGTATGTTGCATTAGCTAACGCAAGACGCTTTCCTCGCTTACCTGTCCTTGCTTTTATTGTCGATTTATTAAACAACCCAGACATAGAAACAGTTTGGGTTGATGAGGCTTTACATCGATCGGCAATTGATTTATTGCTAGAAAGACAGGATAAAACTTATTCACTGTGCGATGCAGTCAGTTTTGTCTTGATGAGTCAACGAGGGATTGTTGATGCATTGTCTACTGATCGACATTTTGAACAAGAAGGTTTTATTCGACTATTGCGATGAGAAGCCTAACACTAAGTGGCAGCGAATGGATGAAAGATATCTGTGAGATCGAAGGTTATCTAGCGCCGCTGCACTTTACCGTTAGCCGCCGATTTGACGATCGTCGTGGAGCGCACCGAGCCACAATAGACCGCTTACTGGCGAGAGGCGATCACCGCATAAAACGGATCACCTCCGGCTAATCCCATCATTTGCAACCAGCCAGGAATTTGAGCCGGACGGGCAATTACTTCCAGTTCACTAAAGCCGGGAACTGCGCGAAAATAGTGCTGCACCAGTTCCACGCGGCTGGCTTCCGAGCCATCCCGCCAGATCTGAATTGCTTTCTGATAGAACATGCGATTCGAGAAACTGACGATCGCGATGCCTCCCGGCTTCAACACCCGATGGATTTCGTGAAAGATCGCTTCTGGGTACTGCAAATATTGCACCGAAACGGTATTTAACACCGCATCAAAGGATTGATCGGCTAACGGCAACTTCGGCTCACGGTTTAGATCTTGAACAAAGGAGTGATTTAAGCGGGGATTGCGAGCTAATTCCTCTTGATTTAACCCATGTCCCTCCACATGGGCAAAGCTGACCTCATCTGGTAAATGGGACACCCAGCTACTCATTAAATCGAGAATGCGGGTGTTGGGTTGCAAGCGTTCCCGATATAAATCCGTGAGTTGCTGAATAAAGCCGTCATCCACATGGGTGACGAACCGAGGCATGTCGTAGAACTGCGTATCATCAGACGCATCAAGCTTGGTTCGCTGAGTGGGCTGTAACACAATCTTTCCTGAGCTAAAGACTACTGGGATGTCGGGATCACCTCTAAGAGCGATCGACATCTATTGCTTCTATGAAGTTATGTTAACAAAGTTTTCTCACTTAGTTACAGCCCATTTAGCCCCCTTTTCTGGGATGCCCATCGGGCTTTAATCCCCCAATTCTGGGGGACTTTGAGCGTTTGTTCCCCCCAGAATTGGGGGGCTAGGGGGGCAGAATGTAGAAGCTTGAGGTCGCGAAGAGACTTTTAATGTAGCGGAGTCTGCAAGTCGAGGTCGCATACCGTAATGCCGATAGCGCCAGTAATCACGCAGGATGCGATCGTGGTCAAAACACAAATTTGCCGGAATTTGCCAGGGTTCAAACACCCCTAAATGTTTAGCATCATCTCCGGCATTCGGTTCGCCAGTTGCAGTTGCCAGAAACACGACACTGAGCGTATGTTGGCGCGGGTCACGGTTGGGATCGGAGTAGACATAAAACTGTTCGATCAACTCCACCTGTAGCCCCGTTTCTTCTTGAGCTTCCCGTTGCGCCGCTGTTTCTACAGATTCGCCATAATCCACAAACCCACCGGGTAGTGCCCAACCGTAAGGTGGATTCAGGCGTTCAATCAGGACGATCGGGCGATGCGGGCAATCGATCAACTCAATAATGATGTCAACGGTTGGGGTAGGGTTGCGATAGGTTGTCACAGTCAAATACCACAGGAATAAGTCACATCCAACTGTATCGAGTTGGGGCGATTTCAACACAGTTTCTTGTTAAACAATCTCATTTCTGACTAATGACCCATGACCACTTCTCCCTTGAGGATGCTCTGGAATCAGAAAGCAACATGATACAGTCAAGGCATTTGTTTTCTCTCTTCAAGGTTGTTTATGCCCACTCCCAGAGCTAGCGGTATTCTGTTACACCCGACTTCGCTGCCCGGTCGGTTTGGCATTGGTGAACTCGGTTTAGAAGCGGTGCAATTTATTGATTTTCTGGCTGCCAGTGGGCAACAGTATTGGCAAGTGTTACCGCTAGGGCCGACTGGGTTTGGTAATTCGCCTTATATGTCGTACTCGGCGATCGCGGGTAATCCGTTACTGATTAGCCTGGAGTTACTGCGGGATGAAGGCTGGCTGAGCGACGATGATTTGAACAGTCTGCCGCAGTTTTCGGGAGAACGGGTGGAGTACGATCGGGTAGCCGAAGCCAAGATGCCGTTGCTGCAAAAAGCCTGCGAAAACTTTAAAGCTCATTCTTCTCCGATTCAGAAAACCAAATTTGCTGGATTTTGTGAAAGCAAGGGCTATTGGTTAGACGACTACGCCATGTTTATGGCATTGAAACAGGCGCATGATGGGGCGAGTTGGTTCCAGTGGGAACCAGAATTAGTCACCCGTGATGCCGAAGCCTTAGACAAATGGGGTAGACGACTAAACACGGAAATTGTGTTTCATAAGTTTCTGCAATTTGCCTTTTTCCAGCAATGGTCAGAACTGAAAGCCTATGCCAATCAGCGGGGCATTGACATCATTGGCGATATTCCGATTTATGTGGCACATGACAGTGCCGATGTCTGGGCAAACCCGGAGACGTTTTGTTTGGATGAGGAAACCTTTTTGCCGTCGCTGATGGCGGGAGTGCCACCGGATTATTTCAGTGAAACGGGGCAACTGTGGGGCAATCCGGTTTACAACTGGGAGTATTTAGAGAAAACCGATTTTGCCTGGTGGATTCAACGGTTTGAAGCCATGCTGGATTATGTGGATATTATTCGTATTGACCACTTCCGGGGATTCGAGTCCTACTGGGCAGTGGAGCAGGGTGAAGAAACGGCGATGAACGGGGAATGGGTGGAAGCCCCTGGCAAAGAGTTTTTTGAGGTATTGCGGGAAAAACTGGGTAAATTACCGATTCTGGCAGAAGATTTGGGCGTGATTACTCCCGAAGTTGAAGCCTTACGGGATTACTTCGAGTTTCCGGGGATGAAAATTCTGCAATTCGCCTTTGGCTCTGATCCCGGCAATCCGTTTTTACCCTATAACTTTCCCCGTCGCTGCGTAGTCTACACTGGCACCCATGACAATGACACAACTGTAGGCTGGTTTTATTCCCGCGAAGACTGGGAACGGGACGCGATTCTCCGCTATTTAGGTCATGTCAGCCCCGATGGTATTCACTGGGATTTAATCCGCATCGCCCTCAGTTCCGTTGCCAATATTGCGATTATTCCGATGCAGGATTTATTTGGCTCCGACTCTGGTGCCCGGATGAATTTTCCCGGCAAGGCGGAAGGCAACTGGGAATGGCGCTACCACGGTTGGGATTTGACCGATCACATCCGCGATCGCCTGAAAACCCTCACCACCACCTTCGGGCGTGCGGCTGAATCTAAAGACGACTAGATGGCAAATTGGGTGCAGTGGTCAGCGATCGCTGTACCCATTAATTTCACTGTGTTATGGGAAAGAAAGCATTAGGGGAAATGTGAAAGAAATTAGCAAGTTCTTGAATATGCTCAACCGTTAAATTTCGACGACCGTTCAGAACTTCAGAGACGATCGATTCGGTTTTAAAGATAGGAACGAGATCTTTTTGCCGTAACTCAAATTCAACTAATAACGCCTTTAGCAGTTCTACACCATGAATATCAGGAATCTTCACCTGCTTATGCTCATATTCATAGACTAATGTTCCTAAAACATTCAAATAATCCTGTTCATCCGCTGATAGCTGAGGACGATCGATCAGCCGATCGATTACTTGTTGAATGGCTTGGAGTTCCTCAGTCGAATGAATTGGTTTGGGAAATAGGGGTTGCACAAGTCAAAATTTAATGGATAACCACTGTTTTACCAGAAAACGGCATAAACTTGCTTTTGCCCTTTGATAGCTAGACATTCCTGCCTATTGTCTCGTTGCACTCAGAGGGTTTATGGATATTCAGCAAGTGGCTCAAGCCAATCGATTTGGGGCATTGATCGATCGCCATCCAGCCCAATCTGGTCTGTATGTAATCGGTACGATCGTCAGCTTAATTTTAGGTGGCATTCTGATGCTGTTTTGTAGTGTCGGTATGCCGTTAGGGAACGGTTGGACACTGAACGGTGGTATATATGCACTGGCGTTATCCCTATTTTTTCTGATTGCCGCTTGCTATTTCAGTGTGATGGCGATCGCTGCTCTAGGCATTAATTTATACCTGTTTCAACATGGCTTAATTTATTGCAGTTTCGGTAAACGTCGCATAATTCCCTATGACGAAATTACGGTGATCTGGCAGGGGCAAGTACCGTCAGAACAACATGAAGAAAATCCTACATCTGAAGAACGCTACGTGATTGAAACGGCGGACGGCGATCGCTTAATTCTGGGACAAATGTTTGCCAATCTTCAGCAAATTGGAGATTATCTACAGCAGGAATTTGTCCATCGCCAGTTGCCACAAGTCCTCAATGCCTATCGCTGGGGACGATCGATTCACTTTGGATTATTCTCTATCAGCCGCACGGGTTTAACTACAACCAGCGGAATTTTAGCCTGGACAGATTTAAAGGCTGTGACCTTGCAAAACGGGATGTTTTCCTTTATGGGTAATACCGGACGATCGCTGGAATGGCTGAATGTCAGTATCGCCAATATCCCGAATGTGGGTTTATTTTTAGCATTAGTTCAGCATATCTTGCAGAGTCGAGAAGGGGCAGGAATGGTCGTTTCTGACACTTAATAGAACAGATGAATTCCTCAGTTCTAGACGTGATCTCATCCCTGTGAATTACGGTTTAGCTAACACAGTGTTGTATACTCACCACAATGGTTTTTTAACGCATAGAGGAACCAAACCTACTGGTGTTGTCTATCCAATAGGTCAGCAGATTTCATTTGGAATGCAGGCATCGTTCATTGTTCGTATATCCCCTTTGATCGGTTTGACGGCAAGTGGATGAACTTGGCTTTTGAACTTGTGGCTGAGTGCGGCACGATCGCCCGTTGATCGATCAACCGATAGTTGGTTTGAATCATCACTCGCCACGGGAGTTACTTATGAAAGCCTTACTGCTTTGGCCCGTTATGCCCAATTCTTTCTGGTCGTATCAAGAGACGCTAGATTTAGCCGGACTGCGATCGACCAATCCGCCCCTTGGGTTGATTACAGTCGCCGCTCTCTTGCCAACCGATTGGGAAATCCGCTTTGTCGATCGTAATGTTCGCTTTGAAACCGATGATGATTGGCAATGGTGTGATCTGGTGATCATTTCCGCCATGATCATTCAGAAAAAAGATTTTCGGGAGCTAATCCATCAAGCGTTATCACTCGGTAAAAAAGTCGCTGTGGGTGGTCCCTATCCCACGTCTTACCCAGAAGTGGCGTTAGAAGCAGGTGCCCATTATCTAATTTTGGATGAAGGCGAATGTACCATTCCCATGTTTGTTGAAGCACTGGCAAATGGCGAAGAACAAGGTATTTATCGATCGGCAGAAAAACCCGATGTCACCCAAACGCCGATTCCCCGCTTCGATTTGTTGGATTTAGATGCCTATTTAGCCATTACCTTGCAATTTTCTCGCGGCTGTCCGTTCCAATGTGAATTCTGCGACATTATTAATCTTTATGGTCGGAAACCCCGCACCAAAACGCCAGAACAAATGTTGCAAGAGTTTGAAGCGCTTTACAACATGGGGTGGCAACGCTACGTTTTTGTCGTGGATGATAATTTCATTGGCAACAAGCGCAATGCCAAACTATTGTTGCAAGCATTAATTCCCTGGATGGAACAGCACAAATATCCGTTCAAGCTGATTACCGAAGCTTCGCTGAATTTGGCAGAGGATGATGAGTTGATTGAACTGATGGTCAAAGCTGGATTCATTCTAGTCTTTATGGGGATTGAAACTCCTGATGTGGATAGCTTAGTTGGCATTAACAAGCTCCAAAATACGCGGCAATCTCTGATTGATTCCTGCCATAAAATTACCCGCGCCGGATTGCAAATTATGTCCGGTTTTATCATGGGCTTTGATCACGAAAAACCGGGGGCAGGTCAACGAATTAAAGAATTCATTCAAGATACGGGCATTCCCCAGGGACAATTTAGCCTGCTGCAAGCGTTACAAAATACCGCAATGTGGACGCGCTTGAAGAATGAAGGTCGCTTACGGGATGGACTAGCCACTTTCCATCAGGGCGCAATTATGAACTTTATTCCTACCCGCCCAGTGGAGGAAATTACCCGCGAATACATTGAAGCCTTTTGGGAAATTTATGAGCCGGAACCCTTCCTCAAGCGTACTTTCCGCCATTTCATGATGATGAATGGTTGGCGCGGCAACACCGATCGCCCCATTACGGCATCCGAATGGCAACTGTTCCGGCATTTACTCTGGCGGCAAGGCGTTGTGCGATCGGTGCGGTTCCGCTTCTGGTGGCAATTCGCCGCGATCGCCCTCTTCAAACCTCGTCTACTAGCCGAATATTTGGCAATGTTGGGAATTGGCGAACACTTCTTTAACTATCGCTATGAAGTTCGGGCACAGTTGGAGCATCAATTAGAACTGCTGAAACTGGAGCAGGAGAATGCTGCCCGGATGGAAGCGGCTAGAGAAGATGCGGAGTCCGATGTCGATCTGGTGGCTTAGGCTCACAAACTAAATAACCTGAGCAACTGCAACCTTTTACCTGTACGGGCGCGGCATTCGGCAGAGATTTCTGGGACAATGGCAAGGGCTTTTTACCAAATGCCACGCCCCTACGCAAGGAATTACAGCTTATTAAATCTGCGATCCTTAGGCTTACGAATTAGTTCTAATGGGGAATGAACCCGTAGGGGCGAAGTATTTGGAGATCAATCTACGCCGAAATGATGCAGATGATCGATCGCATACCTTGCCCCTACCAATCAAATCACTACAAGTTTCTTGATAAAAATAAAATTTAGTTCATTTTTAGCAACAAGAATTTATTCAAGCAAAACTCTTGGCTCAATGCCATGATTGAGCGCTCTCAGTCGGTCATTCAGCCTATAGAAGTAATGGGATTGTACAATCCATCGATACAAGATTTTGCTAATGATGGGGCATGTTGAGTAATAGCTTTCAGATGGACTGGCAGATGTTTAAATCACTTCGGTAACTCTTTGGGTTTAGCAATAAACCTCATTAATCTGTTAGCTACGGGATTACCTTTACTGATGAACCACTTCTCTGTTCGTGTCCCATTTGGCTGAAGCAACAATCCCTTTGTCCTAAGTTGGATCACACCCTCCAGGTCATGATTTAAGGAACCAATGTTATGCAGACTGCACCCGATATCCCACTAGGATGCCCGACAGTCCGGGTTGAGGACGATCGCACCGGGTTAGATATTGAGACGTTAAAACGGGCTTTTCTCGATAACCTGTTTTACATCCAGGGCAAATTTCCCCGCATCGCCACCCTGAACGACTACTACATGGCACTGTCCTACACGGTGCGCGATCGCTTACTCCAGCGCTGGATTAATACCGCCCAGACCTATACGGAACATGCCTCCCGGACGGTGTCTTACCTATCTGCCGAGTTTCTCATGGGGCCGCATCTGGGCAATAACCTGATCAATTTGGGCATTTATGATCTGGTGAAGCAGGCGATCGAAGAACTGGGCTTAAACCTGGATGAATTGCTGGAACAGGAAGAAGAACCGGGTTTGGGTAATGGTGGTCTGGGACGCTTAGCCGCCTGTTATCTGGATTCCTTAGCTACTCTAGAAATTCCGGCGATGGGCTACGGCATCCGGTACGAATACGGCATTTTTGACCAGGATATTCGCGACGGTTGGCAGATCGAAATCACTGATAAATGGCTGCGGTACGGGAATCCCTGGGAAATTGCTCGTCCGGAGTGGGCAGTTGAGGTGAAATTTGGTGGGCATATCGAAACCTTTGTCGATGAACATGGTCATTCCCGCAAGCGCTGGGTGCCCTACAAAGAGGTGTTGGGGATTCCCTACGACACGCCGGTACTGGGTTATAAGGTGAATACGGCGAATACGCTGCGACTCTGGAAAGCCGAAGCGATCGAATCCTTTGACTTTGAAGCATTTAACAAAGGTGATTACCTGGGAGCCGTCCAGGAAAAGAGTGCCTCCGAGAACATTACTAAAGTTCTGTATCCCAATGATGATCTTTCCCAGGGCAAAGAACTGCGGTTAGAGCAACAGTTCTTCTTTGTTTCCTGTTCGTTGCAAGACATGATCCGGATCATGGAGCGTCAAAACATCCCGCTCGAACAGTTTGCCGAGAAATTTACGGTACAACTCAACGATACCCATCCCGCGATCGCCGTGGCGGAATTAATGCGGCTCTTGCTGGATGACCATGGCATGACCTGGGATGTTGCCTGGAATATCACCAAACAAACCTTCCAGTACACCAACCACACTCTCCTGCCTGAGGCACTGGAACGCTGGCCGATCGGCTTATTAGGTAGAGTATTACCGCGCCATCTGGAGATTATCTACGAAATTAATCATCACTTTCTGGATGAAGTGCGGATCAAGTTTCCAGATGACTTCGATCGCATTCGCCGCATGTCAATCATTGATGAAACCGGGGAACGCTATGTCCGGATGGCATTTTTGGCATCGGTTGGCAGCAATTCCATCAACGGGGTTGCCGCGCTGCATAGTGAATTGCTGAAAAAAGATGTGCTGCATGACTTCTATGAACTCTATCCCGAGAAATTCACTAATGTCACCAATGGCGTAACCCCTCGGCGGTTCATGGTGCTCAGCAATCCTCGATTAGACAAGCTAATTACTCGCAAGATTGGCGACAGTTGGATCAAAGATCTCGATCATTTGCACAAACTCGAAGCCTTTGTGGATGATCCCGAGTTTCGTCAGGAATGGTGGCAGATCAAACATGCGATTAAGCAAGATCTGGCGACCCATATCAAACAGCACTACAACATTGAGGTCAACCCCGACTCGCTGTTTGACATTCAAGCCAAACGGATTCATGAGTACAAGCGGCAGCACTTGAATGTTCTGCATATCATCACGCTGTATAACCGGATTAAAGCGAATCCCAACATCGACATTACCCCCCGCACGTTCCTGTTTGGCGGTAAGGCAGCACCGGGTTATTTCATGGCGAAGTTGATCATTAAACTGATTAACTCGGTGGCAGATGTGGTCAACAATGATCCGGATGTGCGCGATCGCTTAAAAGTCGTGTTTCTGAAGGATTACAACGTCAAATTTGCCCAACGGATCTATCCTGCCGCCGACCTCTCAGAACAAATTTCTACCGCCGGAAAAGAAGCCTCTGGTACTGGCAATATGAAGTTCTCGATGAACGGTGCCCTGACGATCGGGACGCTCGACGGAGCCAATCTGGAAATCCGAGAAGAAGTCGGTGCCGACAACTTCTTTTTGTTCGGACTCACGGCAGGTGAAGTCTATGCCATGCGAGCGGCAGGCTATGATCCGGGTGAGTATTACCAGTCCAATGCGGAACTGCGGTTAGTGCTCGATCGCCTTTCCACGGGCTTCTTCTCCCACGGCGATCGGCAACTGTTCAAACCGATCGTGGATAACCTGCTCTATAGTGACCCGTTCTTTTTGCTAGCCGATTACCAGTCCTACATTGAGTGTCAGGAACAGGTGAGCCAGGTGTATCGCGATCGCGAGCGCTGGACGCGGTTATCAATCCTGAATGCGGCTCGCATGGGGAAATTCTCCAGCGATCGGTCGATTCGGGACTACTGTGACACAATCTGGCATACTGCCCCAGTCACCGTTGAGATTGAAGAATATGCCCAAACCAAAGCCACCACTGTCAAGCTGAATGGGCTGTAGTTGAATGTCACTGAAATAACAATCCGAACTGCCCCCCAACCCCCAATTCTGGGGGAGCCGAGCCTCAAAGTCCCCCAGAATTGGGGGATTTAGGGGGCGATCAAAGTTAAGCGTGTCCTTAAGTCAGTGCCATTCGGCTGTAGTTAACTCTGGCAATTCTCCCTAACTCTCAAACCGGGGTTAGGGTGGGTTGCCAACCTCTATCGTGAGGCAGCATCAATTTCTGCCAGAATTTGGGTTGCCGCTGCACAGAGTTCGGCATGACAGTGACCATTACTGGCAATTAATCCCCCCCACTGCACCACATCGGTCTGGTTGTATCGCAGGGGAGTGCCATCAAAATGAGTCAGCAACCCACCCGCTTCACTCAAAATCAAATCCGGTGCCGCCAAATCCCAGTCCTTTGGAGCCGACTTCCCGGATAGCGCCACGTAGGCATCCGCCCGCCGATCGGCGATCGCCGCCAGTTTCCCCCCCAAACTTCCTAAAAACCGTTGCTTCTGGCTAGGAAAGCGTTGCATTAACTGGTTAAACCGATCGTTACGGTGACTGCGACTCGTCACGAGCACCAGGTCTTCTACTCGATCGATCTCAGAGACATGAGCCGGAGTCGTGCTACCGTCTCGATGCTCAATTTGGGTACCCTGACCCAGAGCCGCCGCATAAATTGTATCCACACCGGGACAGGCAACCACAGCGACTATAGGACGATGCTGATGGACAAGCGCAATATGCACCGCGTATTCCCCAGTGCCCTGAATGTAATCCTTTGTGCCATCCAGGGGATCGATTACCCATACCCACGGACATTGCAGGCGATCGCTGGAATCCTGTTGCTTATAACTCTCTTCCGTCAGGTAAGCAAACTGCTCTGTGCCCAACCGCCCCTGTAACGCCGTCAGAATATACTCATCGGCGGCGGTATCGGCGGCTGTCACCGGATCGGTTTCCGTATTGTGAGGGTTCACGGTTGCTGCCGCCATCGATCGCAGAATATCTGCCGCTCCCCAAGCCACCGATCGCGCGATCGCCAATAATTCCCGCAACTCCGGCTCCGTCATCCGCCCTATCTCCCCCATCTTTCCCATCTCCCTCATCTCCCCATCTTCCCACCTACTACCTGCCCCGCCATGCCCTGGTGCCAAAAAATTGACAGGAATGCGCTGCCACTTCCGCCGCCAGGGTCAATGCCTCAACAAAATTAGTTTGTAACAGGTAATGACAGAAAGCGCCATGAAAAATGTCTCCGGCTCCCAGTGTATCGACGGCTGGAATACTGGGTACGGCGATCGTGCCAGATTCACGGCGATCGCGATACTGAATCGGCTGTTCTCCGTGGGTAATGGCAATATAGGGAATACCCAGGTTGGCTAAGTAGCAGAATACATCGGTTTCTGAGTGGCAGCCTGGTGGCTGAAAATTGGCGGAGCAAATCGCATAATCTACCCACGGCAAAATCCTGTCCAGTCCCGGTTTCCAACTGCCGCCATCCAGGACGATCGGAATTCCCAGAGTCTTTCCTCGTTGGGCGATCGCTCGTCCAACTTCGATTTGATGCCCATCAATCAGAATCACCCCTGTATGGTCTAGAACCTGATTAGGGATGGCAGCGATCGCCGCTTGAGTTTTCACTGCATTAATAGAAATGACGGCTCGTTCTCCGGTCGCCTCAGTAACAAGAATCGATGATACCGGCGGTGGATCAGATTGGGTCGGAGCCAGATCGTGAATAGTCACCCCACACTGCTGTAAATCGGTGAGAATCAAGTGAGTGATCGGATGTGAACCGACGACTCCCATCACCGTAGCTGGAGTGCCTAAATGGCTGAAGGCGACAGCCGCGTTCGTGGCGGGCCCCCCGGCGGCTACTAAGTAATCGGATGCCACCAATTTTTGATTGCGCTCCGGGAGTTGAGCCGTCCGGTAAATTAAATCCAGTGTCACCAGTCCTACAAATAATCCCTGTGTTGCCATGCCTTCTGACCCTAAACCGGGAACGTTATACCTCGTTGCTACCCCGATCGGCAATCTGGAAGATATGACCTTCCGGGCAGTGCGGATCTTACAGAATGTTGATTTGATCGCGGCGGAAGATACTCGCCACACGGGAAAGCTGCTGCAACACTTCCAGGTGACAACACCACAAATCAGCTATCACGATCACAATCGCCATAGTCGCACCGGGGAACTGGTCGATCGCCTACAGCAGGGCAAAGCGATCGCGCTAGTCAGCGATGCTGGAATGCCAGGAATTTCCGATCCAGGGTATGAGCTTGTTAGTGCTTGTGTCGCCGCAGGGTTAGCCGTTGTGCCCATTCCGGGTTGTAGCGCCGCGATCGCCGCCTTGACAGCTTCCGGACTGCCCAGCGATCGCTTTGTCTTTGAGGGGTTTCTGCCTGCCAAAGCAGCGGCTCGGCGAACGCATTTAGACACCCTGAAGCCGGAACGTCGCACGTTGATTTTCTACGAAGCGCCGCATCGCTTACGGGCAACGTTGCAAGATTTGGTGATGTTAGGGGAAACACGACAGGTGGTTTTAGCACGAGAGTTGACCAAGTTACACGAGGAGCTATGGCGGGGCAGCATTGCTGAAGCGATCGCCCATTATCAGGAACGGGAACCGCAGGGAGAATATACGATCGTCGTCGCTGGGGCAGAACTGGCTCCGGTAGTGCTTTCCGATGCCGCGATCATAGCGGAATTAAAAGCGCTGCTTGCCCAGGGCTTATCACGTTCAGAAGCGAGTCGCCAGTTAGCGCATCAAACGGCATTGCCCCGCCGCCAAATTTACCAACTGGCATTGTCGATCGCGCATGAATAATCGCTCAGAGTGGGGCGAATCTGGGCGAAGCTGTGATCAACTGGCTATTCTTGGAATGCCTCGATCGAAAACATTTCTGTCACTTCAGATAAATAGGGTAGAAAAGCGGCGACGGTATCCGCAGATAACGAATCATGCATTTCCCAGCCGATCGCCCGCAGCATTTCCTGCACTAACTTCCAATTCACCTGCAAGCGTGGGTAGAGCATGACACAGAGCGGAAATAGTTCTTGCTGGACGGACTGGATGCTATTTTCTAGCACACAGAGACAGAGGTACACCTGGAACATTTCCACATCCCGGATGCTAGAGATTCTCACCTTTAAAGAACCGAGGGGACCACTATAGCTCTGATAACCGGGATATTGCTGGCTGATCCGTTTACAAACTTCCTGGGCAATTCGGGTACTGTTGGGCAGCAATTCGCGCACCGCCTGGAGTAAGGGGGAATCATACTCATAATTGGCGGCAGCTTCGTAGGCCGCTTTCAAGGGCATATAGAGATGGTCATCCATCACCTTGAAGTAGTGCTGAAGTAACAGGTGTTCACTCGGGGACAGGTAATCCAGCAATAATTGTCCGGTGTAGTGAAATTGCATACTGACCACCCCGATCGCTCGTGGATCCTCGGCGGTGTATTTTCGCCGCACCTGACCAAACTCATTGTTCACCAGAACGGAAAGCCGACGGGGAGTGACCCGCTCACCATAGGCATTTAAGGCAATTTCAAACAAGTGATGCGAATCTGCCGCAATTTGCCAGGGATTGATCACTTGGGGGTTAATACCATGCCGCCAAATCTCATCTGCGAGTAAATCATTCGTCAGCGACCAGGCTTTAGCACTGGCTTGGGTGAGATTTTGCTTCAGAAAGTTAGCGGTGCGTTGCCTCCCTTCGGCGGAAGCAATCTCTGCCAGTTCGCTAGTGCGCTTGATTTGCTCCGCTTCATCCCGGTTTGCCAGTGAGGTGACATAGTTCTTTGCCCACAGGGCAGCGAGAGAAGCGGGTTTAGACGTACCTGTGCCTGACTTGGCAACCGCACCAGACTGACGCAGAACATGTAGATGACCAGGAAATGCAACCGAGTATGCCATGCAGGGAACCCAAAATCAGCTTTAGAACGACAATTTCTAGCCACCAAGACATTCTGAGGAACATCCTGGATAGCTGAGTGAGGATAAGCGCTGTCTATTACCAGAATCGCAGCCACACGCCAGAGCCGACATGATCCACTCTAGACGGTGGTCGATACAATTCTTAATGCTATTAAAAGCCAATCAACTGGATAGTTAAGAGATTTTAGGAGTTGTGTGATTAAGTATCCTGTACTTCCACGTAAAAGAACAACAGGTTGGTTACGATTGTTAATTTTCAGTAAAAAATCGTCAATGTTTATTCAGCTTCGATGAATTTACTGAGTTCATCACTGACTCATCGTTGTGTCAGGCAGTATTCAGTAGAAATACAGCCTATTGTCAGCAGCCTACTCACTCACTAATTTTATTATTGAATGAAAATATTAATTTTTGCTGGCTTCTACGGTATTGCGTAAACACGTTAGCAATATCTACACAGTAATTTTACCTATCTATCGGATTAATCTTCATAGGAGGATTGCTGTGATTCAGTTAGATTGAAGATGTGATCATCATCCCTATCCTGCTGCTATGCAGTAGTAGGACTAAGAGGCTGAATCCCTGTAGTCGCTTGCTCGGTCTAAGGTGAATAGTCGTCAACTCCTGTAGGCAACACAGTTTGAAACTTCCGGGTTTCAAGCCCAACCCTCAGTTTATGCTTTTAGGTCGCTGTAGCCTTTTCAGCACATTTCCCGATTTGTATGGGTCAGCATTCTAATTTACCGCCTGAACAGGATTATCCAGATGTTCACCTAATCCAGGGTAGTGCTTGGATGACGACATTTCCTCCTGAAACTCGGTCTACTTCCAGGGCTGTGCAGATGCGACAGCTAGAAATTCAACTCCGGCATGAGCAATGCTTAACTCAACTCGGACGATCGTTACAGCGCTGTGTCACCGCCTATCTAGAACTTGACGATGGCACGATCGAGGCAGCTGCTCAAGCGGAAACCGATTTCTGGCAAACTGTGGTTCAGGAGGTCGGTGCGACATTAGAGGATACTTTGGTGGCGATCGTCCGACCCACGTTTCTGAGCAATCATGACGCTGGGGCCGCGATGGATGCCTCCCGATTAGCGGCCGATATAGTCTTCGATCGATTGGAGGATGAGCAACCCCATTGGACGATCGGGTATCTTGCCGCTCCGGTAGGTGGACAAACCTGGGCTGTTCCCTGGCTACTGGCGGCTGGCTCTCCATTACAGTTACAGATTGGGAATACGATCGCGACGGATGATCTGGAGTTCTGGCAATCGCAATATCCAGAACACATCCGCAGCATTGTGAGTAAACAGCAACGAATCGGCTGGTTATTCCTTTTGCCGAGTTATCCAATGGAGGCTGCGATCGGGGAGAGCGTAGCCGATGGGGAGAGGGTTAATTTCATCGAACAGGTTGGGCGGCAATGTGCAGCCTCCTGGCACCAACTGCAACTATTACAGGCACAGAAGCAAGCGCACCAACAGGTATTAGCCCACAATCAGGAGTTAGTCCAAACCAATCAACTCAAAAGCGAATTTCTGGCGAATACCAGTCATGAAATTCGGACTCCCCTCAGTTCGATTCTGGGATTTACTCATTTGTTGCAGCAACAGGGCTTTAATGCCATGAATCTGCGGCATCAGGAATATCTCAAGATTATTCTCACCAGTGGGCAACATCTGCTGGCGTTGATTAATGACATCCTCGATCTGTCCAAAATTGAAGCCAACCAACTCAGCTTGCAATGGGAAGCGGTGGATGTACGGGAGGTCTGTCAGATGTCACTGACACTGGTGAAAGAAAAAGCCAGTGATAAAGGCTTAGAACTGCGGTTAGAAATTGATCCGAGCGTGACAACTATCCTGGTTGACCCCTTGCGGTTAAAGCAAATGTTATTTAATTTGCTATCCAATGCCATCAAGTTCACATTGCAGGGACAGGTTGGCTTGCAGGTGGCTCCAGCCAATCATTTTTTGTGCCTGACGGTTTGGGATACGGGCACTGGAATTTCGGCAGAACAACAACAGTTATTGTTTAAGCCCTACTCCCAGTTGGATAATGCGGCGGTTACACGGGGAGAAGGCACCGGATTGGGATTAGCTCTCACCCAGAAGTTGGCTGAGTTGCATGGTGGCTCGATTCAATTGACATCTGAGTTAAATCGAGGCTCTCAGTTCCGGATCTTTTTGCCCCTGAAACCGGCGGGGGTACTTCAGCCGGAATCGGTGGATGCCCTGGATTGTAGCTCTGCTAATACGGTGAGTGTGGCAATAGAACCATCTGATCGATCGCCCCTCTCGGCTCCAGATCAGCTAGATAGTTCTGCCGATCGCTTCCCTAAAGCTCGCAAAGCTGTCAGAGGGTCGCAGCCCGCTGAATCAACTACGACAACGCACCAATCTGGGCAGAATGAGGCGATACCGAAGACGATTTTGACGCGACCGAATAGTGTGTTGCTGGTAGAAGATAATCCGCACAATGCCCGTTTGGTATTAACGTATCTCAGTAAGTTGGGCTATGAAGTGACCTGGGCAAAACTGGGTCAAGAAATGTGGCAAGCCCTCGATCGCGCCCTACCAGCCCTAATTTTGATGGATATTCACCTGCCGGATGAGGATGGCTTGGCACTCACACAACAATTACGAACCGACGATCGTTATCACCATATTCCGGTAATTGCCCAAACAGCGATGGCGATGAAGGGCGATCGCGATCTGTGTCTGGAGGCGGGAGTGAATGATTACATTTCCAAACCGATCGATCTGGATATTTTGGCAACCTTAGTCGCCAAGTATGCGCGATCGGTCAAGGCATCGCCTGAAAACCGTAAAGGCTGATTGGTCTGGAAACGCGCTACGGTAGAAAGTGTTGTTTTCCCAACTGACCAGGGTTCAGGGGGTGTTTAGTCATGTTGCTGGATCAACTAGCTCAACTGCAAGCCTTGTTTGCTGAAATGGAACAAGCGTTGATTGCCTACTCCGGTGGCATTGATAGTACGCTGGTCGCTAAAGTTGCCTACGATGCCTTGGGCGATCGGGCATTGGCAATTACGGCGGTGTCGCCCTCCCTGCTTCCCGAAGACCTAGAAGATGCCTGTATGCAGGCGGCGGAAATTGGCATTGCCCATGAATTGGTGCAGACCCATGAATTGGCAAACCCTAACTATGCTGCCAATCCGATTAATCGCTGTTATTTCTGTAAAAGCGAACTGCACGACACCCTGAAACCCTTGGCAGTGGAACGCGGATTTCCGTATGTGGTGGATGGCGTGAATGCCGATGATTTATCTGACTACCGACCGGGGATTCAGGCGGCGAGGGAACGGGGTGCCCGATCGCCCCTGGCAGAAGTGGGGATGACGAAAGCTGATGTGCGAGCCCTGGCGAAACACTTGGGCTTATCATGCTGGGACAAACCGGCGCAACCCTGCCTGAGTTCACGCTTTCCCTATGGGGAGGAAATCACGATCGCTAAACTACAGCGTGTGGGCAGAGCCGAAGCCTACCTGCGCCGAATGGGTTTAAAGCAACTGCGAGTTCGGTCTGAAGGGGATACCGCTCGGATTGAACTACCCGCCGAGCAAATTCAGCAATTTGTGTTAACCACCGATCTGCCAACTCTGGTCAGCCACTTTCAGACCCTCGGCTTTTTATTTGTCACTCTGGATTTAGAGGGCTTCCGCAGTGGCAAACTCAATCAAGTGTTGCAATCGGTATAGGGATAACTCGGTCGATTTCCTTATGCGAGCAGTTGCTGAAACTGAGGATGTGACCGAACTGGATCGAACGAGGAATCCGTGGCGGCATGATCTTTCAAACTGGGGTCGAGTCGGAAAGCGGTTTCTAGTAGGGCGATCGCTGCCTGTGGTTGCTCCTGCATGATCAGACAGCAGGCTTTGTCATACCAGGCAGAGGCAAAATTGGGTTGCAGGGCGATCGCGCGATCATAGCTGGCAATGGCGGCGGTAAACTGCTCCAAATGGGACAAAATTGTGCCTCGTACTGTTAGCATCGCTGGATGATCAGGTAAGGCTTGCATAGACTGATCGCTGACGGCTAATGCTTCTGAATACTGCTGGCGTTGAAACAGCAGAACAATCCAGTTATTCCAGGCAATTTGGGATTGGGGATTCAGACGGATGGCTTCTTGGTAAGCGGCGATCGCTGCCTCTAGTTGGTTTAATTGTTTTAGCACCAGCCCTTTATTGACCCAGGCAGGATCATACTGGGGATTTAACCGTAAGGTTTGATCGTAGGCTGTGAGCGCGTCTTCCAATTGCCCTGACTGCCTCAACAGATTGCCCCGGTTATACCAGACCAGGTAGTTGCCTCCGGCTAAGCGATCGGTTTGTTGGAATGCCTGCATCGCTTCGTCCGATCGTTGGAGGTCGGTTAGCACCACCCCTCGATTTAAGCAGGCGGGGACAAAATCGGGCTTGATCTGGAGTACCCGGTCAAAGGCGGTTAATGCCTCTTCTAATCGCCCTAACTTTTGCAACATCACCCCTTGGTTGTACCAGGCTTGGTAGTAATTGGGGTTGAGTTGAATCGCTTGCTCGTAGGCTGCGATCGCTTCTTCATGCTTGCCCCAATTGCTGAAAGTGACTCCCTGGTTGTACCAGGTAACCGGATCATCCCCTTTTAAGCTGGTGGCTTGAACATGGGAGGCAACGGCGGCTTCAAATTGTTGCAGTTGTTCCAGTGAGTTTCCCCGATTTGTCCAGGCTTGATGCGTTCCCTGGTTAAACCTCGGATCACGGTAATTAGGTCGCAGCGCGATCGCGCGATCGTAGGACTCAACGGCTGCCTCGTAGCGGCAGAGTTTATGCAAAACATTGCCCCGGTTATACCAGGCCTCATAGTTGTCGGGGCAGTGTTTAACTACTCGATCTAAACAAGCCAGTGCCAGGTGATATTGCTTGACCAAAATGAGAAAAAAGCCAGCGACATCGAGTAGGTCATAAGGACGGCGAATCGATCGAATCACCCAGTAGAGGACGACAGCCGCTAAGATGACCAATAACAGCACTAGCAATGGGTGCATGGGCGATTTTTCCCTGATCGAGTAGAGCCAATTACTTTCTACTTTGGCTTAAAGGAAATTAAGATCACCTGAGTATGCCTGGGGGGAGAAATGATCGCCTTGCTACTCATCCCAGCCTTAGACTACGGATGCCAAACGTTAGACTCAAGGAGATCAATGCTGCCATCACCTGAAAGTATGAGGGGAATTTTAACCAGCTATGACTCCTGAAGCGATCGTGCAAACGCTGACCAATTTGTTTGGTGATATCGTCCAAACTCTGGCTCCTGGTTCCTATCAAGTGGAAACAGAGGGGCTACGGTTATTGGTTCTACTATCCGATGATCAATCCTGGTTACGGGTGTTAGTGCCGATCGCTCCGGCGCAAGAAGCCCAGCCGTTTCTGGAACAGTTGTTGATGGCGAACTTCGATGCAACCCAGGAAGTCCGGTATGCCTTGCAAGAGCATGTTCTATGGGGCGTATTTCAGCATAGTCGTGATGGGCTAACATCCGAAGATTTGACTGTTGCCATTCAGCATTTGATCGAACTGAATCAGCAAGGGTTAAATGCCTGTTTTAGCCAGTTAGTCGAACAGCAAATGCGCCAAATTATTTGGGCAGCTAAACGTCAGGGACAATCCCTGGAAGCGACCCTACAAAACCTCGATCGCTTTTATCAAGAAGGATTGATGGGTGATATGAATGCGGGATCCCAAGCTAAAGACGATACATTGGCGGCCTGGCGTTATCAACTGGAACGTTTGTGGGATCAAGTGGAAGGATAATGCAGGGGAGAAATTCCGGGTGTATGGCTGATACTGATATGACGATCGTAGAACAGTTAAAAACAGATTATGCTCGATTTCCTTATGATCAAACCTATGATCTCTATGCTCAGGATGTCTATTTCAAAGACCTGATGACACAATTTCGGGGCATCGATCGCTATCAGAAAATGATTGGATTTATCCAAACCTGGTTTATTAATTGCCACATGGATTTACATGATATTCAGCAGCATGGCAACCAGATTCGCAGCGATTGGACATTAAGCTGGAATACTCCCTTACCCTGGAAACCTCAGATTGCGATTAGTGGCTGGAGCGAATTAACTCTAAATGATGCGGGATTAATTGTTAGTCATATTGATTATTGGCATTGTTCGCGATTGGATGTGCTCAAACAACATTTTTTCAAGTAAATTTCTCTTGATTAAGAGCCAATATTGCCTATGAGCTAGTTTTTACCTTTGAGCCAATAGGTGAGCATATTACCTTTGCCTTTAATCTCAATTCTGCCGCGTTCTTCAAACAGGTATCGATCGCCCAAACAATCATAGGTGGCTTCTGTGATTTGGATGTAATTGGGTAAACCCTGGGATTCCATGCGACTGGCGGTATTTACCGTATCGCCCCATAAATCATAAATAAACTTTTTCGTCCCAATTACTCCAGCTACCACGGGGCCGGTGCTAATGCCAATTCGGATACTAAATGATTCTCCAGTCTCCTGGTTAAATTTAACGATCGCATCTTGCATATCTAATGCCATATCTGCGATCGCCGCTGCATGATCCGATCGGGCTGTGGGAACACCGCCGACGACCATGTAAGCATCCCCAATGGTTTTAATTTTTTCTAACTGATGGCGTTCGGCTAAATAATCAAAGGCAGAAAAAATATGATTCAGCAGATTGACAATTTCGATCGGCGATCGGTGGCTAGAGGTTTGAGTAAAATCGACAATATCTGCAAATAATACCGTCGCTGCGGCAAAGCTTTCAGCAATGCCACTCCGTGTTCCACTGGTTGGCTCAACGATGTTTTGATCTAATAAGTGTTGCTGTTGTTTCAGTTGTTCAGCCACAGGTTTGGGCAGGATGCTTAATAACAAACGTTCCGATTTTTCCTGTTCTGCCTGAAGTTGTTTGAGATACGCTTGCTCTTGATCGCGGAGACGCTTTTTCTCCAAAGACGCATTAATTCGGGCTTTCAGCAATGTAGGATTAAAGGGCTTAAATAAATAATCCTCTGCCCCTAACTCAATACACCGCACGACACTCTCAATGTCATCCAGAGCGGAAATCATAATGATGGGAATATGGCGCAGGGTTGGATCGGCTTTAAGAGACTCCAACACCTGATAACCGTTCATTTCTGGCATCATAATGTCACATAAAACCAGGTCGAACGGTTGTTGCTGTAAGAGCGCGATCGCCTGCCGTCCATGCTCTGCGACGACGACCTGATGCCCCTGACGTTGTAACCGACGGGACAGCAGATCTCGATTTGCCTCAACATCATCCACGACTAGGATCGAGCCTTGTTCATCATTCATTACGTTCCTTGCTCCGTCCGTCCAACAATGCTCGTACCCTGGTATGCCACCAAGTCATTCTTCATCACTCAAACTGGTTTTCTGGATGTTCTGCTTGTGCCTCAAGGAGTGTGCCATTGGGGGTAATACTTGACAAGCTAACAATCCGGCGGCCGCGATCGCAATCGGTCTACCGGAAATCTTATCCTGAGTGACTCATGAGTTGATGAGTCTGAGGCAGAATAGCGGCGATCGGTAGATAAACCGTAAAGCTGCTGCCTTGCCCCGGTTGGCTGGCTACTGTAATCTCCCCACCCATCATCTGACAAAATCGCTGGCTAATGGTTAAACCTAATCCTGTGCCGCCATATTTGCGAGTGGTGGACGTGTCTGCCTGGGTGAACGGTTGAAATAGTTTACTCATTTGTTCAGCCGTCATGCCAATTCCGGTATCAGCCACGGTGAAGGTGATCCAGGTGGGGGGAGGTGGGGCAGGTGAGGAAGATGGGGTGGGTGAAGAAGATGGGGCAGGTGAGGAGGCAATGTGCTTATCTCCCCTATCTTCCCCATCTCTCTCCTCCCGGTCTACCGTCAGCGTAATCGTTCCCTGAACCGTAAACTTGGCAGCGTTACTCAAAAGATTCAGCAGGATTTGATGGACTTTGGTGGCATCGGCGTACATGCAGCCCAAATCCTCAGGATAGTTGACAACGAGAGTATTGTGATTTTTCTCAATTAACGGTCGAGCGATCGGCAGAATGCTCGCGATCGCGGTAGCGATCTCAAAGGTTTCCAGGTGTAATTCCATTTTGCCTGCCTCGATTTTGGACAGATCAAGAATGTCATTGATTAGTCCCAGGAGATGTTTGCCTGCTCCCTGAATTTTTTGCAGATCTGGAATCAAAGCCTCTTGCCCCAGATCCTCGACCTCCTCTTGCAGCATCTCGCTATAGCCGATGATGGCATTGAGGGGTGTGCGTAGCTCATGGCTCATATTGGCAAGAAACTGACTTTTGGCACTACTAGCCTGTTCCGCCGCTTCCTTTGCGGCTTGCAAATCGGTTGCCACCTGCTGGCGTTCCTGTTCATATTCGGCGAGGGCAAACAGCATGGTGTTAATCGTGTTGCCCAGATGGGAGAGTTCATCGTTGCCAGTGGCGGTGACTCGTTGAGATAAATCGCCCTGTCGCCCGATCGTCTGCACTTCTAGATTCAATCGACTGAGCCGGAATAACACGAGCTTCTCAAGCAACAGGAGGGTGACAACCCCAAAGACTAAGCCGACGGCTACCGTAATCCAGGTGAGGTATTGCACCGTTGCCCACCCCTGTTGGTAAATCGTGCGGGGGCTTTCGGCTTTCAGGATAATGGCGGGTTTGTCATAAAGGTCATTGATCAGGACATAACCCGCGATCGTCGTGTCGTCTAACGGTTCTACCGCGATCGCCCGTTCGGGATTGATTCCCGCTTGCAGGTCTTGCCAGAGGTGGGCAGGTGGCTGAGCGTTACGGATTACGTCAATGCTTAAGGGCAGGCGAATGACTTTGCTCAGACGATCGAGTTCATCCCCTTGTAAATATCGCCCAACCACTAAGCTGCCCTGGAAGGGACCCTGTCCCTCGCTGGTCAAAATGGGGCGGGACACAATCATCATGGGACCTTCGGGTAGGGACAAAATCCCAACATGATAACTCTCCAGGTTGGGATGCTGAAGCAGGCGATCGCTTAAGACTAAGTGTTTTTTTAGCGAGGGTGGAATGGACATTCGCTGGTTTCGCTTCAGATCAAACCCAGTGCCAAACACGATTTTTCCAGTGTCATCAATGAATGCAATCACATTGATCCGAATTGTGGCGAGTTGAGCATCCACCAAATTGGACTGAATGAAACGTTGGTTGCCATTCTGGACAAACTCGTAGGCATCATCCCACACAGCCCAGTCAGTATAGTTTTCGTTGAACTGACTGAGATTTTGGGAAAAGACATTCAGCGCCCCTTTCATCATCTGGCGGGTATCCTGAATCTCCGCTTGCCGAGCACTCCCGATTAACAATGACGACGCGACCCCATGCAACACGCCATTCAGCCCCAGAAGCGTGATGCCAATAATAAATAAGGTTCGTCTGCGCAGAGTCATATAATGTTCTCCTCAAATAGCGCAGCAACTTGGATGGACAAAAGTTAAATACACACTTGGGTAGGGGAAGGGGGCGATAGGAGTTGGCAGATCTCGCTCAAGAGTTTGTCCCGGCTGTAATGCGTCTGCTGTAATAGGGTGTCTAGGTAACTGTGGAACCATTCGCGATCGTGGCGGTTGAGATCATGGGTTGTGAAACCGATCGTCGGGATGGGGGGCTGGTTGGGCTGACGACGAAGATCGGCAAGAAAGTCTAAGCCCTGCCTATCCGGCAGCATTAGATCTAGCAGGATTAAATCAGGTTGTAGTTGGGCAATGGCGGCGGTTGCCATGAGTAGGTTATCTGTCGCCGTCACCGTCCAAGCCTCTTTTTCCAACAGGCGTTGGACGATTTGGCGAGTGCTGGTTTCCGTCCCAATCAGCACACTATGCTTGCCTCCAGACCCGTTTTTGGCTGTGCCAATCGGATACCGAGCCAACAACCGAGTGAAACGGCTAAAATCAGTCGGTTTAGTCAAATATTCGGTGACTCCCACTACAAGACTGCTACCGTAATCCTTCGCTTGAGCGATCGCCATGACCGGAATTTCAGCCAGATTGGGGTTGGCTTTCAGGGTGGATAGCACTTGCCAACTTTCGAGAGCGGGCAGCATCATATCCAGCAAAATCCAACTGGGGCGAAGTTCTCGGGCTAGCCGTAATCCTTCTTCCCCACACCAGGCAGTAATCACCCGTAACCCTTGTTGGTTCAGGGTTTGTACCATCTGATCTCGAATTGCCCGATCGCTATCAATCACCAGCACTAACGCGGCTCCATCCAGCACCGGCATGGACTCGATCGGTGACTGAATCTCTGGCTCAATGACTATTGGATCGGGAGGCAGATATGCCGTTGCCACTTGATAATCAATCACATCCACGGGAAGCCGGACTGTAAAGGTGGAACCCTGCCCTAACTGACTCTCGACCGCGATCGTGCCACCCATCATTTGACAGAACCGTTGACTCAACGCCAATCCTAACCCCGTTCCCCCATACTTCCGGGTTGCCGAATCATCTACCTGATAAAAACTTTGAAACAGATAGGGTAAATGCTCAGGCTCAATGCCAATGCCAGTATCGGCGATCGTGAAGACGATCTGATCTTCCCGTCGTACCGTCAGCGTAATCATCCCCTGCTCAGTGAACTTGACTGCGTTATCCAGCAGATTAAGCAGGATTTGTGAGAGTTTGCTGAGGTCGGCGTGCAGGGTGCCGAGGTTAGGGGGACAGTCGATCTCAAAGGTGTGACCACTGCGATCGAGTTGGGGGTGAATCCGGCTCACCACATCGGTAATCAGGGTTGCCACATCGAAGTGTTCTAAATACAGTTCCATCTTGCCAGCTTCGATCTTGGAAATATCCAAAATGTCGTTAATCAATTCCAGCAGGCGTTTGCCCGATGCCCGAATTTTCTCGGCATCTGGAATTAAGCTGGGGGCTAACTCCTGTAAATCCTCTTGCAGAATGTCGCTATAACCGATGATGGCATTGAGCGGTGTCCGGAGTTCATGGCTGATATTGGCAAGAAATACGCTTCTGGCGCGGTTTGCCATTTCGGCGGCAGCTTTTTCGGCTTGCAGTTGTTTGACGTAGGCGGTTTCTTGATCGCGAAGTTGTTTCCGCTCCAGGCAGGCTCCCACCCTGGCTTGTAGTAATACGGGATTGAGGGGTTTGAACAGGTAATCTTCCGCTCCCAGTTCAATACACCGGACTAAACTATCCAGGTCATCCAGCCCGGAGACGACAATGACAGGCAGGTGGCGTAATGTGGGGTTAGCTTTCAGTAGTTCCAGTACCTGAAACCCGTTTAAAGTTGGCATGAGAATATCCAGCAAAATCAAATCGATCGCGGGGTTGCTTTGTAACCTGGCGATCGCCTGTTGCCCATCTTCTGCTGTAACTACGGTGAGTTCGGTCTGGCTTAGTTGGCGAGAGATGTAGAGGCGGCTGTTTTCATCATCATCTACGACTAGAACAGTGCCACTCTGCGGTTTCATGCTTCCACCTCTTGTCCCAGCAATGCCTGAATTTTTCCCAGTAACCGCGCAAATTCAATCGGTTTCGTATCGTAGTCATCACATCCGGCAGCGATACACTGTTCCCGATCGCCGGACATGGCATGAGCCGTCAGGGCAATAATTGGAATGGCTTGAGTCTCTGGAATCGCTTTCAGTTTACGGGTGGCTGCCCAACCATCGAGAATGGGTAGGCTCATGTCCATCAAGATCAGGTCAGGGCGTTCGGTTTGTGCCATGCTGACTCCCTGCTCACCGTCGATCGCAATCAGGATCTGATACCCTTTACGGGCAAGCCGCCGCGATAACATATCTCGATTCATTTCATTGTCTTCTACCAGCAAAATCCTAGCCATTGCCGTGATCTCCAGGGTTGCCCGACACACGAGTGCAGGTTTCGACTAACTCTCGCACCTCTTGTAGTAATTGTTCCCGACTATAGGCTCCTTTTTGTAAGACCTGTTTAACATACCCATTGAGTTGTTCGCGCTCGGTGGTGGTCAGTTCCATCGCTGTAATTACTACGACTGGGATGTGACGATAGCGAGCCTGCCGCCGAAACTCAGTAATGAACTGAAAACCATCCATCTCTGGCATCATCAAATCCAGCAAAATCAAGTCAGGGCGAGAAAGGGCAAGTTGTTGTAGTGCCTCTTTACCATTCGTCGCTTCGGTGACTAACCAGCCTTCGCGTTCCAGAATCCGCTGAAACATTTTGCGAGTTGTGGGATCGTCTTCGGTAATTAGCACATGCCCGATCGGTAGTCCGGTATTAAAGTCAGAATCACCCGGTAGCAGGGGGTCGGGACGATATTTCTCCAGCAGACGAGTTAATCGTTTATAGTCGATCGGTTTGGTCAGGTAATCCGAAGCACCCAGGGAGAATCCCAGCTCCTTGTTGTCCAGAATCGTCAGAATCACGACTGGAATATCCTCTAACTCCGGATCGGCTTTCAACGCAGATAGCACCGACCAGCCATCCATTTTGGACATCATCACATCCAGAGTGATGGCATCGGGACGAATTTTCTTAGCTAAATGTAAGCCTTCCTGTCCACTGGAAGCCGTCTCGACCCAAAAGCCCTCTTTCCGGAGATGGCGAGCGAGCAGATCTCGTACCGAGGCATCATCATCCACCACCAGAACGGTAATCCCTTTAGGCGGAGCCAGATCCGGATTCGGCAACTCGGTCGCCTGAGAGTTAACCAGGGGCAAGTCCAGCTTCCGATCGCTGACAGTGATCGGAAGGGCGATCGTAAACCGGGAGCCATGACCAACCTGACTTTCGACCGTAATATCACCGCCCATCATTTGACAAAAGCGTTGGGTAATCACTAATCCCAATCCGGTGCCGCCATACTTGCGAGTAGTGGAAGCATCTGCCTGGGTAAACGGCTGAAATAACTTAGTCAGTTGGGCGGGAGTCATGCCAATGCCCGTATCGGTAACGGTGAAGGTGATGAAGGGCGAAGGAGGTGAGGAGGGTGAGGGAGATGAGGAGGATAGCCCATCACCTTCCCCATCTCCCCTATCTTCCCCATCTTCCCTACCTTCCCCATCCTTCCCACCTTCCTGAGCAACGGTCAGCGTGATCGTTCCTTTCTCGGTGAACTTCGCGGCGTTACTCAGCAAATTCAGCAGGGCTTGGCGGATTTTGGTCAGGTCGGCATACATAGTGCCGAGGCTATCAGGGCAGTGAACGACCAGCGTATTCTCGTTTTTACCCATTAAGGGACGAACCGTTGCCTGGACATCCTGGATCAAACTAGCCACACTGAAGCTTTCTAGATAGAGATCCATTCTGCCCGCTTCAATTTTGGAAATGTCCAAAATATCGTTGATCAAGCCTAATAAGTGTTTACCGGCGTTATGGATTTTTTCTAGATCGGGCACGATGTCTTCATAGCCCATATCACCCGCATCTTCCTGAAGCATTTCACTGTAGCCAATGATGGCGTTAAGCGGTGTGCGGAGTTCATGACTCATGTTTGCCAGGAATTGGCTTTTGGCATGGTTTGCGGTTTCTGCGGCTTCTTTGGCTTTAAATAGTTCTTCGGCAGCGAGTTTGCGATCGCTAATATCTTTGACAATGCCTTCGTAATACAGCAGATTGCCGTTAGCATCTTTCACCACACGGGCGTTTTCGGAAATCCAAATCATGCTGCCATCCCGACGGTACACCTGGGACTCGAAATCAATGACCGTATCGTATTGCTCGATCAACTGGCGGAATTGCGATCGGCGGTTGGGGTCAACATACAATTGGCGATCGATATGGTGAGATAGGGTATGGATTAGCTCTTCTGGTGAATCATACCCATAGATGCGGGCAAGGGCAGGATTCGCACTGATATAAGCTCCGTCAGGTGTGGTCTGGAAAATGCCATCAGCGGCATTCTCGAAAATACTGCGATACTTTTCTTCGGCTTGTTTGAGGGCGGCTTCTGCCAGTTTGCGGGCGGTCACATCCATCGTGACTCCGGTCATCAATAACGGCTTGCCCTGGTCATCTCGCACCACGTTGCCGCGACTATTGACCCAGCGAATTGCCCCACTAGCCAAAATAATCCGGTATTCGGCGTTGTATTCTGCCTGGTGGTGGAGGGTTTGGTTTTGGGCGGCTTCCACGATCGCGCGATCGTCCGGGTGTACTCGTTTGATAAATTCGGCGTAGGATACTTGCTCGGCAGGAATATCAAAAATTTCGGAGACTTCCTTAGACCATTTTTCTTCTCCAGTCACAATATTCCAGTCCCAGGCTCCCATCTGGGCGGCATTTAGCGCCAGTCGCAGCAGTTCCTCCTGTCCTCGTAGGGTGGCAGCGGCTTGTTCGCGTTCCAGTTCAGCCGCCGCGCGAGTGGCAAAGATCTTTAGCATTGATTCTGCCAGTTGCAGATCACTGATCGGTTGCCGATTCATGATCACCAGCAGCCCTAACGGTTGATCGGTAGAACTAAATAGAGTAGTGCCTAAATAGCTATCGACTGCTAGACGGTTAATGAGGGCATCATCGGGAAAGTGCTGCTGGACATGCTGCGGATAACAGCAAAATCCTCGATGCACCACGTCTGAACAGGGGGTATCCAGTAGCTCGTAATCAAAGTTCTCAATAATTTGTCCCTGGCTATAGACGGCGACAGTCGTCACGCGATCGATCTGTCCAGAATTGAGTTTGCCAATCAGGGCATAATCGACTTCTAACGTTGTGGCGAGGGTTTGCACCAGGGATTGAAAAAAGGCGGCTCCAGTGCTGGCAGAAATGTTTTGGGCAATGCCTTGCAGGGTTTCCTCAACCTGCTTGCGCTTGATAAATTGACCGATCTGACTGCCGATCGTGGTCATCATCTCCATCAGTTCGGCATCCGGTCGTTGCACACAGCCCCGAAAAAAGCAGATCACGCCTAACATTTGATGCTCGCTCATCAACGGCACACTGACGACTGAGCGCAGACCGGCATCAATCACGTTCTGTCCCTGTAGAAACCCAGCCTCTTGCCGAATATCTGGAATCCACAGCGTCGATTTTTGATGCCACACCTGACCTAATAAGCCTTCGGTTGGCGCAAAGCTAGGGCTGTTGTTACCCAAGACATCGGTAGGAATTTTAGGACTCGTCCAGCTTTGCACAAGGTTCAGGGCTTTGGTGCTGGGGTCGATCGCCCAGAGTTCTCCCCGCTCCCACTCCAGGGCTTGACAAATCGCTTGCAGGATATTGGGGATGGCATCGTTTAAGGTGGTGGCTTCTGCCAGAACGCGGGTTGTAGCGTATTGAATGCCTAATCGCTGTTCTGCCCGTTGACGGCGGTTTAACGTCCGGGCAAAGGCAATCAACAGTGCCAAAACCGTCAGGAAGACAAAGACGGCAAAGCTAAGAGCGGCACGATATTGCACATCTAGCTGCCCTTGGTTAGTCAACCTGGCATTGACGTGAATTTCGACAATCAGCCAATTCAGAATGATCGCAAACGGAACCGTAAACACTAGAAACAAACTAATTAAGATCAGGGGTGCTGGTAACCGTTTGAGCAACTGTTTCATGGGTGCTTGATTAAAGATAAATTGGGGCATGGAGACATCACTCCCATGCATCTAGAAGAGTCCGGAAAAGTTTATGGTTGGATTCAGCGATCGATCGTCCCTGAAGGAAGCCGACAATTTATCGAGTAGTCTGCCCCTGGATCACGCAATGGCAATGCAGCCGTAATGTTAAAGTTAGAGTTCCCGAAAACTTGCCGTACTATCACGGGTACGGTCAGTAGCGATCGGGGGACTTAAAGTAGTAATTCTAGCGATGAATTGGAGCTCAATTGTGACAACTCAGCCGCTACCGACCTGGCAGATCAGAAATTCTACGTTGGTTTGGGGACAACGCACCTATTTGATGGGTGTCCTGAATGTCACTCCGGATAGTTTTAGTGATGGGGGACAGTTCAATACTCTGGAGACGGCTCTGAAACAAGCCAGAAGCTTGATCACGGCAGGTGCCGATCTACTGGATATTGGTGGGCAATCGACTCGACCGCAGGCAGATGAGATTTCTCTGGAGGCAGAACTGAGTCGGGTCATCCCGATCATACAAGCGGTACGGCAGGAATCGGATATTCCAATTTCGATCGATACAACGCGAGCTGCTGTCGCCACTGCCGCGATCGCTGCCGGGGCAGATGTGGTCAACGACATTTCTGGGGGCAGTTTTGATCCGGAGATGTTCCCTACCGTTGCCAAGCTAGGAGTGCCGGTGATCTTGATGCATATTCGCGGCACCCCGAAAACCATGCAGCAATTGACAGACTACCGAGATTTGATGGGCGAAATTACGGAGTTTCTGCAACATCAGGTGGAACAAGCGATCGCCTGTGGTGTTGATCCGAGTCGGATTGCGATCGATCCAGGGATTGGGTTTGCCAAAACCTATGAGCAAAATCTAGAGATTCTCCGCCGTTTAGCCGAATTTCGGATGCTTCACTGTCCCATTTTGGTTGGGGTATCGCGCAAAAGCTTTATTGGTCATATCCTGAACCAGCCCGATCCTCAACAACGAGTTTGGGGAACGGCGGCGGCTTGTAGTGCGGCGATCGCAGGCGGTGCCGATATTCTGCGGGTTCACGATGTCCAAGCCATGCGGGATGTCTGTCAGGTAACGGATGCGATCTGGCGACGTTAGAGCTTGGGTGGGAAATGGGGCGGTGGGGAAGCTAGCAGAGATAGGGAGGATTAGCTCTTATTGCCTTGACTCTGCCCATTAGTACCTTCGCCAATGCCCTCCGTATCCGCACTGATCAGTTCCCCGATCGTTTCGGTCAGGGCTTTGGGATCCATAAAGATAATTTTGGAGTTGGGGCTATCTCCTAACTTATAGTTGGCATCGACATACTTCTGTGCCAGCAGGTAGCGCAGCACGTATTCGGCATTAGGCTGCGACTGTAAGACTTTGGAAATTCGGTGAATCGATTCGACCACCCCTTCTGTTTCCGATAGGGCAGCGCGACGGTTACTTTCGGCGGCTCGTTCCCGTTCCATCGCATCCCGCAGGGTGTCGGAAATCTTAATTTCCTGCACTTCGACCCGCATCACTTTTACACCCCAGGGTTCGGTGGCTTCATCCAACTGCTGTAATAGTGCCTGGTTAATTTGATTGCGGGAGGATACGGTTTCGCGTAAGTCCATTTGCCCAATCTGCGATCGCAAGGCCGTAATCACCAGATTATTTAAGGCTTCCTCCAGATTCTCGATCTCGTAGTACGCCTTCTTCACATCCAGGATCTTCCAGTACACGACCGCATCGGCAGTGATGGTGACATTGTCCCGGGTCAGGGCGGATTGGGGCTTACTATCTAACAGTTGTTCGCGGGTAGTTTCTACCAACACCGTATCTAGCAAGGGAATAACAAAATTCAATCCCGGTTTAAGGGTGCGGCGATACTGTCCCAACCGCTCCACAATGCCCTCATAGCCCTGATTGATAATTTTGATTGACCCGACGGTGTAGCCCATAATAACTAGCGCAATGGCAGCAATGATTGGCTCCATGAGTCCCAACTCCCACGCAATACTGTAGCTTCAGTCTAGTCGATCGAATTAATCCTGAAACTGTTGGGCGTAGAAGCCCGCATACCGTCCGCCCTGGTTCAGTAGCTCGGTATGGGTGCCCGATTCAATAATTTGTCCCTGCTCAATCACTAAGATGCGATCGGCGCGGCGAATGGTGGTTAACCGATGGGCAATGATAAAGACGGTGCGGTTTTGCATCAATCGTTCCAGGGCTTCCTGCACCAATGCTTCCGATTCCGAGTCCAGGGCGGAGGTGGCTTCATCCAGAATCAGGATGCGGGGATTGAGTAACACTGCCCGCGCGATCGCCAACCGTTGCCGTTGACCGCCGGATAAATTCACACCCCGTTCGCCCACCCAACTGTGATAGCCATCGGGAAACTGAATGATGAACTGGTGGGCATTGGCGATTTTAGCGGCGGCTTGTACGGCTTCCAGATCGAAGTTCGCTTGCCCAAAGGCAATATTTTGGGCGATCGTGCCCGAGAACAAAATCGTTTCCTGGGGCACAATGCCAATCTGGCGACGCAGACTACTTAAGGTGACATCGCGGACATCGATGCCGTCGATCAAGATCTGACCCGATTGGGGATCATAGAAGCGGGGCAGGAGATTGACTAACGTCGTTTTTCCGGCTCCCGAAGACCCCACCAGGGCGATCGCTTCTCCCGGTAATGCCAAAAGGCTTAAATCGCGCAGGACAGGCTGCTGGGGCTGGTAGGCAAAGTTGACATGACGGTATTCCACTTTACCCGTTACAGGCGGCATTGTCTTGGCACCCGGTCGCTCGACTACGGTGGGTTGAATGGACAGGAGTTCAAACACCCGCTCGATCGAGGCCTCTCCCTGCTTAAACTCGTTATAGTTACTGGTTAGGAGCGAGATCGGGTCAATTAACATGGCAACGCCCGTTAAAAAACTGACGAACTGACTCCCAGAAATATTTTGGGCATGAACCTGCCACCCCCCCAACATTAATAACAGCAGCAGACAGAGGGATTCGAGGAAGCCCACCACCGGAAACTGAATCGCTTTCAGTTGTTCCGTCCGAAACCGGGCACTGCGATTCCGCTCGGCTTCCCGGCTAAAGCGATTTAAGGTGTAGTCTTCGGCAGCAAAGGCTTGCACTAACCGAATTCCGCTGAACACCTCGACCAGCATGGCAGACAGGTTGGAAATGCGGCTTTGGCTGCGATGGGACAACTGCCGAATCTTCTCGCCAAACCAGGTAATTAAGAGTGCCATCAAGGGGGCGATCAGTAACGCTGCCAGGGTGAGTTGCCAGTTGAGGTAAACCATGTAACTCAATACCACCACCAGTTGCAGCACACTCGGCACAAACTGATGGAATAGCTTATTGACCACCTCGCCAATGCGATCGACATCCTCCGTCAGCCGATAGGCGAGATCCCCACTTTGGGCAGTCTCGAAATAGCTGAGGCTCAAGCGTTGTAGGTGGGCATAAACCCGAGTCCGGAGTTCAAAGGCGATGGCTAAGGCGACCTTCGCCATTAAGGCATCTTGCCCATACTGAGCAATTTTCTGCGCCAAAAAGACAATCGCCCCCAGTCCAGACAACTGAGCGATCGCCAAAACATTGCCTTCTGCAATCAGTTGCGCCATTCCACCAGCCAACCATGCCAGAATTGGCCAGATTGCCGTGAAAACTAGCGTACAGAGGAGCGCTTGGGTGATCGTTCGACTCTGGGGTTGGATGTAGGACAGGATTAGCCAGTAGCGATCGGGTAATTTCAATGTCTAGTTGTTTTTCGTGCCTGATAGAGATGAAAGATAGATGGTGTGAGAGAAACCACCCCAATCACCAAAATAATCGGTATTAAATACTTATCGACATTGGGAATAACCTACCCCCAAAAAGTAGCTTAGTAGTGTGATGCCAAGTGTCCAAAAAAAATCACCAATTATGTTATAAGCAACAAATATCCGACAGATCAGGACACCAATGCCAGCAAAAAACGGCATCAGTGTACGAACGACGGGCATGAACTGGGCAAGGACGATCGCCTTTCTCCCATGCTTATCATAGAAGCTCTGCACGAAAATCAGATGCTTCTGACAAAAAAAGCCGGAATTCTCCTATCGGAGTAATTGGCGACTTCCCGAATGTCCAATGGCATTGCCAACATTATCTCCTAGAACTGCACAGAATCAATGTACCGGGAACCAGGGCAAAGAAATTTCAGGAAACCCCTACCTCGATAAGTCTACTGAGTCGGAATCAGGCAGATTAGTTCCAGCCGACTAGCCTGACTGTGACATCGGGACTTGGGTTAGGATTTCCGGTGTTTCCGTTTGAATAATTTCCGTCGCCGCCAAATCCATGCCGCGAACCCGATCATGAGCCCCAGGACGACTACTTTAGAGACGGGACCCAACCACTCATCCACTAATTCATAGTTTTCTCCCAGCTTGTACCCCAGGAAGGTGAGCAGACTGACCCACAGGGTTGTGCCTAGGGTTGAGTAGAGGGTGAATGGTAATAAGGGCATGGCATTAATTCCTGCTGGTAGAGAAATTAATGTTCGTACCCCTGGTACTAGACGGCAGAGCAGTACCGCGATCACACCATGCCGCGTAAACCAGCTATTGGCGCGATCGATATCCCGCCCAGAAATGGTGAGCCATTTTCCGTAGCGATCGGCCCAGGCTCGGAGTCGGGGTTCGCCAACGAGCTTGCCAGCAAAGTACCACGGGTAGGCACCCAGGACAGTGCCCAATACTCCGGCGGCGACGGCTGGGAAAAACTCCATCTTGCCCTGAGCCACGGTGAACCCCGCTAACGGCATGATTAGTTCTGATGGAATTGGGGGAAACAGGTTTTCCAGAAACATCAGCAGTCCGATACCTAAATAGCCCATCGAACTCATAATGATGGTGATTTGCTGTGCCAGCCAGTCGGACATGCAGTTGCCTCGCGTAAATTCTAGAGATAGCAGGGATCAGCAGACGATCGCTCCTGGTACAGGATGGATCGAGATGGGGTTTAGTTGAATGTCACTGAAACAACAATCCAAACTGCCCCCCAACCCCCAATTCTGGGGGAGCCGAACCTTAAAGTCCCCCAAAATTGGGGGATTTAGGGGGCGACTAGAGTGAAGCGTGTCCTTAAGTCAGTGCCATTCAGATTTAGTTAAGTTCTATCAATTAATGTCGTCCACACGTTAACAATTTTCCCAATGAGTTTTCGTACCCCGAATAAAACTTAATGGCATTGATAGCGCATTCCTGGTAACTGATTGACCAGCCCCATCAGCTCTAGTTGCAGCAGGGCACTAGAAACCTCGCCAGCATTCAACGGTAGTACAGGTGCCAGTTGATCCAGGTGAACGCCTGCCGCTTCCGATCGCTGAGATAGTTCGGTGAGTGCCTGAAGCACCTGATTCAGATCGGCGGGTAAATCCAGGGGCAAGGCAATTTGCTCCGGCAGGGGGGCGGTCGCCGAGGGCAGTAGTTGGGGTAATGTGCCGAGTAAATCGAGTAGCTTATCTTCTCCCAAGATCACCTGTGCCCCATTGTTCAACAGGTTCAGGCAGCCCAGCGATCGCGGGTTATCTAAGCTACCGGGGAGAACGTAAACATCGCGTCCATAGTCGTTGGCTAAATGCGCTGTAATCAATGCGCCCGATCTGGCGGGAGCTTCTAGCACTAAGGTGGCGCGGCTGAACCCGGCAATGATCCGATTGCGGCGCGGAAAGTGGATGCGATCGGGTTGAGTGCCTGCCGGATACTCGCTGACGACTAATCCCTGGGTTAGCACCTGCTGGTATAACTGACGGTTTGACCAGGGATAGACGACATCAACGCCAGTGCCGACTACCGCGATCGTCCGTCCCCCCGCTTGGAGGCAACTGCGGTGGGCTTCGGTATCGATCCCTTCAGCTAACCCCGATACGACCGTAAACCCCTGTTTTGCCAGGGCGGCACTAATCCGGCGAGTCCAGCGTCTGCCATAGTCGGAAGGAGAACGAGTGCCGACGATCGCGATCGTGGGAATTTGCCCTGAGGTTTCCTGAAGATCAACTTGCCCCTGGTAATACAACACGGCGGGCGGATCGGCAATTTCCAGTAATAAACGGGGATAGTCGGGATCGGCGGGAGTCCAGAAGTGGGGATTGTGCTGTTCATGCTCTACCAGCAAGGTGGCTGGATCACAGTGTTGGCGTTGAGCCACGATCGCTTCGGCACTTTGTTGCCCCAGTCCATCTACCTCCATCAAGGCAGTGGTTGGCGCTGACCAAGCCGTGGATAAAGTGCCAAAGTGTTGGTGCAGTCGTTTGAGTAAGATCGGCCCTACACCATGCAACTGTGACCATGCCAGCCAGAATGCCCGTTCTTTTACCATAGGGAGATGCCTGTTACGCTCGATCAAGGGAGCAATGCTCCATTACCCTTACCAGTTTCTCTAGTGCAGAAAAAACCGCAAAAATGAGTGATTTAACGATTCGGCTGGCGCAACTCCCGGCTGATTTTCCTCAGATCTACCAGGTTAGACAGCAAGTGTTTCAACTGGAACAGGGAGTTGATGCGGCTCTAGAGTTTGATGGCTTAGATGACCAATCGGAGCATCTGTTGGCAGTACAGGATGGTCAGGCGATCGGGACTGCCCGAATTCGCTACCTTAATCCTCAGGTGGCTAAGTTAGAGCGGGTGGCAGTGCTGGCGATCGCCAGGGGACAGGGAATTGGCAAAAAGTTGGTCGAAACTGCCTTGGCGATCCTGAGCGAACGTCAGGTGCGAGAAGTTTGTATTCATTCCCAGGTGGCGGTACGAGACTTTTACGACAAGCTAGGGTTTGCGCCGCAAGGGGAAATTTTTGAGGAGGCCGGAATTCCTCATGTAAAGATGGGTAAAGACTTAACGTAGGCAGATTGCATGGGTGAGGTGAGAAATCCGTCGTTGTGGCGCAAGGGATTGCTGGCATTGGCAGTGATTTGGTGCGTGGGAGCCGTGGGCGATCGCCTGTGGTTTGCCCTCGATCATGCCATGCCCTCCTGGGATCAAGCAGAGTACCTGAACGCCGCCTTAATTCATTGGCGAGCCTTACAAACTCCCAACTGGTTCTCGATTGAGTGGTGGGTCAGCCTCTGGCATCTCTCCACGAAAATGCCACCGTTAGTCTTTATCTCGACGGCTCCCTTCCTCAGCTTATTTGGCGCAGGATCTGATCAAAGTACGTTAGTCAATCTGTTCTATAGTGCGATTCTGCTCGGTTCGGTCTATACGCTGGGCTGGTGGTTGTTTTCGGTACCTGTGGGCCTGTGGGCAGCCGGAATTAGTCTATTGATGCCGGGGCTGTACCGGGTGCGGCTGGATTACCTGTTGGACTATCCCCTGGCGGCGATGGTGACGCTGAGTTTTACCTGTCTTACCCTCTGGCGCGGACGCCTGGGGCAGGGAACGGTGCTCTCCTGGGTGTTGGCACTGCTGACTGGACTGACGTTTGGGCTGGCATTGATGGTTAAGCAAACGGCGTTGCTATTTTTGCTAGTGCCGCTGCTTTGGGTTACTGTCGAAACGATCAGGCAGCGAGCCTGGGGACGCTTGTTGCAGTTGCTGGGAGCGATGCTGCTGACGATCGCTGTTTGCTATCCCTGGTATCGCACGAACTGGCTGTTGATCCTGACTGGGAGTAAACGCGCCACGATCGATGCGGCGATCGCAGAAGGTGATCCATCCCTGTTGTCGATCGATGCCTGGACGTATTACCTGGAACTTTTGCCGGATAGTATTTCGTTGCCGCTCTTTTTGATTCCACTGGTCGGGTTTATCTTATTTTGGCGACCGGGGCGGGTCAGTAGCCAATGGGCAGGGACAAATGACTATGCGCCGAAAAGTCGAGATTACCGAGAGCAGCGATTTGGTCAATCCCGACAGGCGATCGGGTGGCTGTTAGTCTGTTGCGTCGGGGCATATTTTCTCTGTTCGCTCAATATCAATAAAGATCCCCGCTATACCGTGTCCTATTTGCCCGCGATCGCGGTGATCCTCGCCTATGGGTTAACGTTATTACCCTACTCCTGGAACATTTTGCGCTGGGGCAGTCTGGTTTTATCCGGGCTAATCCTGCTGGTGGGGGTGTCCGCCTTTGCCAGTATTGGGCTGCACCGAGAATCGTTTGCCAGACATCCGGCGGTGCTGATGAATGACTTACCCCATGCGGCGGTAGTGGCGGCTGTGGCTGAGGCAGACCCTTACATGCAATCGACGATCGGCGTACTGCCCTCTACTCCAGAAATTAATCAGCACAATGTCAACTACTATGGGATGTTGCACAACTTTCAAGTCTATGGGCGGCAGGTGGGAACGCGGGTGGGCGATGTGGATGCCGATCGGCGATCGTTGCCCTGGATGCTGACCAAAACCGATGACCAGGGTTCGATTCGAAAAAAACGGGCACATGCGGCGTTAGTCACCTCTGTAGAGGCAAAAACGGACTTCCAACTGCATCAAACCTGGGAATTACCCGATCGCAGTACCTTAAAGCTCTATCGGCAGCGAGTGCCATTGGCAGAAGTAAAGCCCCTAGCCGCAGGGGGTCAGGCAACCCCAGAATCAACTCTCACACCAGCCTCCCCCTCTGCCTCATCGTCCCTATCCTCCGCTTCCCCCCTACCCATTCGGCTCGATCGCGTGATTCTGCCCAACCAGGCTCCCCCCGGCAAACCTCTGCCCGTGACCTATGAATGGTCTGGCAACTGGCAGGCATTGCAATCTGGCTTGGTTTTATTAACCTGGCGCAAACCCATGTCAGCCTCAGGACGGGGAGTAGAGCGGTGGTTGCATGATCATGCGATCGCGGCGGGATTCCTCCATGCTGAAGCCGTCAAACCTGAGGAGCGATCGGCGCAATTTCAGGTAATAGAACGAATGGCAATGCTACCGCCGAAATCGGCAGAGGGTCTTTATACCCTGGAAGCAACTTACCTGAATCGGCAAACTGGGGAAGCGGTGACGATTCCTGTGCCAAAGGTGCAGGTGCAAATTGTGGCAACGGCTCCAGCCAGTCCGGCTCCGGAGGTGGATCTGGTAACGCAGTTACGGGAACTGGCGGTAAACCTGCCCTATGGTCGGCGGGAGTTGGATCAGATTTTTGAGGAGGTTGCCCGCATTAGCCAGTACGACCCCAACCAGGATTATGTCAACCAAACCTGGCAGGCGCTGGACTATCGATTGCAGCAGGAACCGGATAATCTCAAGTTTGCTTATACGTTGGCACTGGCGAATGTATTGAAGCAACGGGTCGATCCGGCGATCGCGGCATTAGAACGGGTGGTGGCTCTGGATGCCCAAAACCCCTATGCCTACGCCTACTTAGCCTTTGCTAACCTGTATGATTTTCGGGCACGACCTGCCCAGGTGGCGTTAAACAAAGCGATGGCATTAAATCCATCCTTGCCAGAACTCAAGATCTTAAACGGGGTGGCTGGCTTACTGCGAGGAAATCTGATCCAGGCATGGCAGGGGGTACAGGCGGTGCGATCGCTAGAGCAATCGGAGCAATGAATCAACCACGGCTGGATCAAACACAAACGCCACTGCTGTCAGCTTTGCAGGCGTGTGCCGATCGTACCTATGCTCCGTTCCATACTCCCGGACATAAGCGAGGACAGGGCATGGGGCGATCGTTGCTCGATCTGTTAGGCGTTCAAGCCAGTCGAGCCGATCTGCCGGAACTGCCGGAACTCGATAACTTATTTGCGCCCCAGGGAGTGATTCAGGCTGCCCAAACCTTAGCGGCTGAAGCCTTTGGTGCGGATCAGACCTGGTTTTTGGTGAATGGCTCGACCAGTGGCGTGATCGCGATGATTCTGGCGACCTGTGATCCAGGGGACAAGATTATTCTGCCGCGCAACGTCCATCAGTCGGCGATTTCCGGCTTAATTTTGTCGGGAGCAGTGCCCATATTTGTCCAGCCAGAGTATGACCCGGAGTGGGATCTGGCGCATGGTGTTACTCCAACGACGATCGCCGCCGCGTTAGCCCAGCATCCGGATGCCAAAGCGGTGTTTGTGGTGTATCCCACCTATTACGGCACCTGTAGTGATCTGGCGACGATCTCCGAGATCACCCATCACGCCAACATTCCCCTCCTGGTCGATGAAGCCCATGGTGCCCACTTTGCCTTTCATCCAGACTTCCCGACTCCGGCTTTGGTTGCCAATGCTGATCTAACGGTGCAGTCTACCCACAAAACCCTGTCTGCCTTAACGCAGGCGGCAATGTTGCATCAGCGAGGTGGTCGGGTGGATGGCGATCGCATCAGTCGTGCCCTTCAGTTGGTACAGTCCACCAGCCCGAATTATCTGCTATTGGCAAGTCTGGATGCGGCGCGTCAGCAGATGGCAACCGTTGGCAAAGACGTAATGGCGCGAACATTACAGTTGGCGGATCAGGCACGATCGCGCTTAAGTCAGATCCCTGGATTAAGGCTTTTACAACCCGAACAGGCGACCACTCCGGGATTTTGTATGCTCGATCGCACGCGGTTAACAGTGAACGTCGCAGGTCTAGGGATCGATGGATTTACGGCAGATGAAATTTTGCATCAGCAGTTAGGCGTGACGTGTGAGCTGCCAACCTTACGACATCTCACCTTTATTGTCAGCCTGGGGAATACGGCAGCCGATATTGAGCGGTTGGTGGTGGGGTTTCAGCAATTGGCGGAGATGGGGAGTAGGGAAGATGAGGAAGGTGAGGGAGATGGGGGAGATGGGGGCTGTCTCTTATACACATCT